>JAQCBJ010000009.1 GCA_027621555.1 Bacteroidota bacterium
TTCGAGTTTGTACTTGCTCACATCCATGCCAAACGCAAGGTTCTTGCCTTCGACGAGCTCTTCCAATTCGGTGAGAGACTTCTTTCCGAAGTTGCGGAACTTGAGCAGATCGTTCTTGTTGAAGGCGACGAGGTCGCCGAGAGAGTCAATGTCAGCCGCCTTGAGGCAGTTCAACGCGCGAACGCTGAGGTCCATGTCGGCCAACTTGGTCTTGAGCAACTGGCGCATGTGCAAGCTGCTTTCGTCGAATTCTTCTTCGACGTTGCTGTCTTCTGGTTCGAGAGAAATCTTCTCATCTGAGAACAACATGAAGTGGTGAATCAAAATCTTCGCCGCTTCCTGCAACGCTTGCTTCGGGTGAATGGACCCGTCGCAATCCAACTCGAGAATGAGCTTCTCGTAGTCGGTGCGCTGCTCCACACGGAAGTTTTCGATGTCGTACTTCACATTGCGGATCGGCGTGAAAATGCTGTCAATCGCAATGGTGCCAATGGGGGAGTCCTCACGCTTGTTTTCCTCGGCTGGAACGTAGCCACGCCCCTTTCCGATGGTCACAATCATGTTCAATCCCACGGATTCGTCCATGTTGCAAATGACCAAGTCCGGATTCATCACCTGGAATGCAGATGTGAATTTGCCGAGATCACCTGCTGTCAATGTGCTCTGCCCTTTGACCGAGATGGTGACGGTTTCGGAATCGGTGTCCTCAATGTGGCGACGGAAACGAACCTGCTTCAGGTTCAAAATGATTTCCGTGACATCTTCGACAACACCCTTGATTGTCGAGAATTCGTGGTCCACACCTTCCACGCGCAAGTTGGTGATTGCAAATCCTTCAAGAGACGAGAGCAAAATGCGTCGAAGCGCATTGCCCACGGTCAATCCAAAGCCAGGCTCCAACGGTCGGAATTCAAATTTCCCGTTGTAGTCTGTCGAATCGAGCATGATAACCTTGTCCGGCTGCTGAAAATCGAGAATAGCCATAGTCTGTTGGTTCAAGGATTACTTAGAGTACAATTCCACAATCAACGATTCCTTGATGTTCTCGGGAATCTGGTCGCGAGAAGGAATGTTGATCATCGTGCCGCTCATGGATTTGCCGTCCCAGCTCAGCCAGTCGTGCTTTTGGTTGCTGTTCGACAAGGATGCCGTCACAACTTCCAAAGACTTGCTCTTCTCACGCACACCCACAACATCTCCTTCACGCATGCGGTAGGATGGGATGTTCACCACAGATCCATTGACGGTGATGTGGCGGTGAGACACCAATTGACGTGCACCGCGGCGCGTTGGGGCAATCCCCAAACGGTAAACGATGTTGTCCAAACGGCGCTCACACAACTGGAGAAGAATCTCGCCGGTGATGCCTGATTTGGCGTTTGCTGCCTTAAACATGTTGGAGAATTGCTTCTCCAAGATGCCATACGTGTATTTGGCCTTCTGCTTTTCAGCGAGTTGCACAGAGTACTCTGACTCTTTCTTGCGACGACGGGTGTTGCCGTGCTGGCCTGGGCCGTAAGGACGGCGCTCGAGCGCCTTGTCTGGGCCAAAAATCGCTTCCTTAAAGCGACGAGTGATCTTGGATTTGGGTCCGCGGTAACGTGCCATATCTCTTTTTCTTTCTGTTCAACAACGATTAAACGCGACGACGCTTTGGAGGGCGGCACCCGTTGTGTGGAAGCGGGGTCACATCCACAATTTCCATGACCTCAATGCCCATGTTGTGCAACGTCCGCATGGCGCTTTCGCGACCTTGACCAGGACCTTTCACGTACACTCGCACTTTTTTCAAGCCATATTCCAAGGCCTCCTTGCCGCAATCCTCAGCTGCACACTGTGCCGCGTAAGGAGTGTTTTTCTTGGAGCCCCGGAATCCCATCTTACCTGCGCTTGACCAGGAAATCACTTGACCGGTGTTGTTGGTCAGTGAGATGATGATGTTGTTGAAAGAAGAGTGGATGTGGGCTTCGCCCTGCGCTTCCACTTTGACCTTCTTTTTCTTTTTGACGGATTTAGCCATCGTCGTTGAATTTGGAGGTAATCGGTCCCTCAGGACCCAAAAAACTCAGACTCTCGTCTGGAGATTATTTCTTCTTGTTCGCCACCGTCTTACGCTTGCCCTTGCGAGTGCGTGAGTTGTTCTTGGTGCGCTGACCACGGAGGGGCAGCCCATTACGATGACGGATGCCTCGTTGGCAACCAATGTCCATCAGGCGTTTGATGTCCTGAGACACTTCGGAACGCAACTCACCTTCCACCTTAAAGCCCGTGGCGATGGCGGTACGAATGGCGCCCACTTCGTCGTCAGACCAAGTTTCCACCTTTTTGTTCTCGTCCACACCTGCCTCAGCCAACACCTTTGCAGCGCGGCTGCGTCCGATGCCGTAGATGTAGGTCAGTGCAATAACTCCGCGCTTGTTGCGGGGGATGTCGATACCAGCAATACGTGCCATGCGATCGTGATTTAAACAGTTCAGGATTAACCCTGACGCTGCTTCATTTTAGGGTTCTTCTTGTTGATGACGTAAAGACGTCCTTTCCGGCGAACGATTTTGCAATCGGCCGTACGCTTCTTCAGGGATGCGCGAGTTTTCATGATGCTCTTTTTATTTCTTGTACCGGAATGTGATGCGCCCTTTGGACAAATCGTAGGGGCTCATCTCGCATTTCACGCGATCGCCAGGCAAAATCTTGATGTAGTACATACGCATCTTACCAGAGATGTGGGCCATGATGGTGTGCCCATTCTCGAGCTCGACACGGAAGCGCGCATTGGAAAGCGCTTCCAAGATGGTGCCGTCTTGTGTGATCGACGTTTGTTTCGCCATACTGTATCTCAGTTCGTATTCTTCGAATTCAAAACTTCTTCAATGTCTTTGAAGCTGGAGAGAACGTCTGCCTTGCCTTGGCGCACAACCACGTCGTGCTCAAAGTGGGCGCTGACGAGTCCGTCTCGGGTGACGATGGTCCAACCGTCTTCGGCCTGGCCCACTTCACGGGTTCCCAAATTGATCATGGGTTCGATGGCCAAAACCATACCGTCCATGAGCTTGGGTCCGTTTCCCCGGCGACCGTAGTTGGGGACTTCTGGAGCCTCGTGAAGGTCCTTTCCCAAACCGTGTCCCACCAATTCCCGCACCACGCCGTAACCGAGGTTTTCAGCATGTTGCTGGCAAGCGAAACCGATGTCGCCAATGCGTTTGCCCACCACGGCCTGCTCAATCGCAAGATTCAAGCATTCTTTGGTGGCTTCAAGTAGAGCATGCACTTCTGGAGCCACCTCCCCCACCTCGAAGGTGTAGGCGCTGTCTCCGTAGAAGCCATTCATCAACACCCCGCAATCCACAGACACGATGTCTCCGTTTTGAAGCGGCGTGTTGTTGGGGATGCCATGGACCACAGCTTCGTTCACCGAGGTACACAAGGAGTTGGGGAATCCCCCGTAACCCTTGAATCCCGGCTCTGCGCCGTGGTCGCGAATGAACTCTTCCGCAACCGCATCGAGATCGAGCGTGGTCACTCCCGGTTTGACCCGAGCGGCGACCTCCGCCAACGTTCTCCCAACAAGCAAAGAACTCAACCGAATGAGTTCGACCTCTTCGTCCGTTTTGATCCGGACTCGTCGACCCAAACTCATTCGAACCTTAGCCTGCGATTCCTCCCACAGGTGACTGTGGTCGTCCACGCATTTTTCCACTCTTCATCAAACCGTCGTAGCGACGAGAAAGCAGGTAGCTCTCGATTTGCTGAAGGGTATCCAAAATCACTCCAACCATGATCAACAGAGAGGTTCCTCCGAAGAAGATGGCAAAAGTCTGTGCTTTCGTCAATCCAAGCTGGAACACAATCGCAGGCAACACCGCGATGAGTCCCAAGAAAATGGCTCCTGGCAACGTGATGCGAGAAAGCACCTCGTCCAAGAATTCCGCCGTAGGACGGCCTGGCTTCACACCAGGAACAAAGCTGTTCTGACGCTTCAGGTCGTCCGCCATTTGGTTGGGGTTGACCGTAATCGCCGTGTAGAAGTAGGTGAACACGACAATCATTGCGAAGAACAGCACATTGTACCACAAGCCGTTGAAGTCGCTCAACGATTGAAGCACCTCGCTTCCCTGGAACGTTTCGCTCTGGGTCAAGTACAACGGCACAAACATGATCGCCTGTGCGAAAATGATGGGCATCACACCCGAGCTGTTCACCTTCAATGGAATGAAGCTGCGTGCTCCTTCTCCTGTGGGAAGAGCGCTGCCGCCTTGCTGCATTTTAGCCATCTGCACGGGAACCTTGCGCAAAGCTTGCACCAAGGCCACGCTGGCACCAATGACAATCAACAAGAAGGCAAGCTCCACCAAGAAGAAGAACAACGTGGTGTCAGGGTGTGCAAATTCTTGCACAATGGCCTGAGGGAACGTAGCAATGATGCCGATCATGATGAGCAACGAAATGCCGTTGCCGACTCCTTTGTCTGTGATGCGCTCACCCAACCACATGATGAGCAGCGTGCTGCACGTCAAAATGGTCACGGCTGAGAACCACCAAAAGGCACTTGGGTCTTGGACCACACCAGGAACGCTCACCACAGAGGAAGCGAGGTAACCAGGAGCTTGAACCAACGTGATGGCGATGGTCAAGAATCGGGTCCACTGGTTGATCTTGTTTCGTCCGCTTTCGCCCTCCTTCTGCAACTTTTGCACTGCGGGTACCGCAATGCTCAGGAGCTGAATGATGATCGATGCCGAGATGTATGGCATAATGCCCAACGCGAAGATGGAGGCACGCGTGAAAGCGCCACCTGTGAAGAGCGACAAGATGTCACCCAAACCACCTGAACCGAGTTGGCTCATCTGCTCCGCCAAAACATCGCTGTTCACTCCTGGGAGCACGATGAACGAGCCCAGACGGTACACCAAAACCAAGCCGAGCGTGATGCCGAGCTTCTGACGCAATTCCTCGTGGCGCCAGATGTCTCCGAGTTTTTGGAAGAACCTCATTTCGCGTGACGGTCAATGGTCGAGCACTTCCCTCCCGCGCCTTCGATGGCCGCGGTGGCGGATTTGCTAAACTGGTGAGCAGAAACTTCCACGCCGGCGGACAATTCGCCGCGGCCGAGGATTTTCACGAGATCGTGTTTGCTGGCCAAGCCGTTCGCCACGAGGTCTGCAGGTGTGACAGCCTTGAGACCGGTCTTCTCCACAAGCGCCTGGATGGTGTCAAGGTTGATGCCCTTGTACTCCACACGGTTGGGATTCTTGAAACCGAACTTGGGAACGCGGCGCTGCAAAGGCATTTGTCCACCTTCAAATCCAATTTTGGATTTGTAGCCTGAACGTGACTTTGCGCCCTTGTGACCGCGTGTAGAAGTGCCTCCGTGACCGGAGCCTTCACCGCGTCCAACTCGCTTGCGCTGCTTCCGAGATCCTGATGCAGGGGTAAGATTGCTAAGATTCATGGAATGTGCTGGTTAATGATTATTTCTTTTCCACTTTCACCAAGTGACCCACGGCGCGCACCATGCCCATGATTTGGGGGGTGTCTTCGTGTTCCACGGGGTTGTGGAGTTTTTTCAATCCGAGAGCCTTGATGGTCTCTTTCTGACGCTTGGTGCGGTTGATCGCACTGCGTACCTGAGTGATGACAATTTTGCCCATACCAAAAAGGATTATCCGTTAAACACTTTGGTGACAGGAATGCCGCGCAACTGCGCAACATCTTGAGCGCTGCGCAACTCCTTGAGGGCGTTGAACGTCGCCTTCACCACGTTGTGAGGGTTGGAAGAACCCAAGGACTTGGCAAGGACGTCAGTGATGCCAGCGCTTTCGAGCACTGCACGCATCGCACCTCCAGCAATCACACCCGTACCTGGAGAGGCGGGGCGAATCAAGATGTGTGCACCTGCGTACTTCATCTCCTGTGCGTGAGGAATGGTTCCGTTCACAAGCGGAACGCTGATCATGTCCTTCTTGCCATCTTCAATGCCCTTTTGAATGGCCGTGGCCACTTCTCGGCTCTTGCCGAGACCGTGTCCCACCTTGCCCTTCTCGTCGCCGACGACGACAATGGCGCTGAAGCTGAACGTGCGACCACCTTTGGTCGTCTTCGCCACACGGTTGATGCCAACCAAGCGGTCCTTCAAATCTGGATCTCCGGTGCGCGATTGCTGCTCCCGGTTTCCACCTCGTTTTTGTTGACGTTGATTCTGTGACATCACATTAGAATTTCAAGCCGCCCTCACGAGCCGCTTCAGCGAGTTTTTGAATGCGACCGTGGTAGAGGTATCCGTTGCGGTCAAACACCACCTGCGTGATGCCTGCGGCTTGGGCCTTCTCTGCGATGAGCTTGCCCACGGCTGCTGCCTGGTCCAACTTGGCGCCCTTCGCGTCATCTCCAAGCGAAGAGGCTGCGGCCAACGTGCGGCCTGCCAAATCGTCAATGACCTGAGCGTAAATCTGCTTGTTGCTGCGGAACACCGTGAGGCGCGGACGCTCAGCGGTTCCCTGCACACGACCGCGAACACGGGTCTTGATGCGCAAACGAGCTTTTGCTTTCTTCTTCGTATCCATGGCTTCAGATTATTTCGCTGCGGTTTTACCAGCCTTGCGACGGATCTGCTCGCCCACAAAGCGAACACCCTTGCCTTTGTAAGGCTCAATCTTGCGCAACGTGCGGATTTTGGCAGCAACCATACCCAGCAACTGCTTGTCGTGAGACGACAGCGTCACGGTTGGGGCTTCCCCCTTCTTGGTTTCTGTTTCCAACTTGATTTCCTTGGGCAATTCTAAGATGATGGGGTGGCTGTAGCCCAGGCTCAAGTTGAGCTGCTGGCCTTGGTGCGCAGCACGGAAACCCACACCCACCATTTGAAGCTGCACAGAGTAACCTTCGGATACTCCAGTGATCATGTTCTGGATCAAGGCGCGGAACAAGCCGTGCTTGGCTCGCGTGTCCTTGTCGTCGTTGGGGCGAGTTACCGTCAAGACATTCTCGGCGTATTCTAGCCCGAGAATCTCGTCCACCTCCTGCGTCAACTCCCCTTTGGGGCCCTTGACAGACACAACGTTGCCCTGAATGGAGAGTTCAACTCCACTGGGAACGGTGATGGGATTTTTTCCAATTCGGCTCATGACGGATCAGTAAACAGTGCAAAGAATTTCGCCACCCACGTTCAAACGACGTGCTTCCTTGTCAGTCATCATGCCCTTGGACGTGCTGATGATGCTGACGCCGAGACCGTTCAACACGCGTGGCAGGTCACCAGAACCTGCGTAGCGGCGAAGACCGGGCTTGGAGTAGCGCTTGATTTCGGTAATTGCTGGTCGACGTGACTTGGCGTCGTAACGCAAGGCAATTTTGATGCTGCCTGTGTGTCCTTCGTCGACAAACTTGTAATTCAGGATGTAGCCTTGGTCAAACAAGATTTTGGTCAACTCCTTCTTCACATTGGAAGCAGGAATCTCCACCACCTTGTGACGGGCCATCTGCGCATTGCGAATGCGCGTCAAGTAATCGGAAATGGGATCGCTATGCATGACTTCTCGTATTCAGATTACCAGCTGGCTTTTTTCACGCCAGGGATGCGTCCAGACAAGGCCATCTTGCGGAACAGGACTCGGCTGATGCCGAACTGACGCATGAAGCCACGGGGACGACCCGTGATTTGACAACGGTTGTGCAAACGCACCGCTGCAGAGTTGGGTGGCAACTTCTGGAGGCCTTCCCAATCGCCAGCTTCTTTCAATGCCGCGCGCTTGGCTGCGTACTTCGCCACAAGACGTTCACGCTTGCGCTCGCGGGCTTTCATGGATTCTTTCGCCATGGCTTAGTTCTTTTTGAATGGGAAACCGAACGCTTCGAGGAGAGCTTTCGCTTCCGCATCCGTCTTCGCGGTGGTCACAATGGTGATGTCCATCCCGTTGATGTTCTTCACCTTATCGAGGTCGATCTCGGGGTAGATGATCTGCTCTTTGATGCCAAACGTGAAGTTTCCGCGTCCGTCAAAGCCCTTGGCCTTGACGCCTTGGAAGTCACGGGTACGAGGCAACGACACCGCGATCAAACGATCGAGGAATTCGTACATGCGCTCGCGACGCAACGTCACACGTGCACCGATGGGCATGCCCTTACGCAACTTAAAGTTCGAAACGTCCTTCGTGGAAAGGGTTGGCACCGCCATTTGACCGGCAATCGTGCTCATTTCTTCCACTGCCGTATCGACCATCTTGCGGTCAGCGACAGCCTTGCCCAAACCTTGGTTCAAGCAAATCTTTTGAATGCGCGGCACCTGCATGGCAGACTTGTACTCAAACTGCTTCATCAAAGCAGGAGCAATTTCTTCCGCGTATTGCGTTTGGAGTCGTGGAATGTAGCTCATCACTTCAGCTCCTCATTGGTTTTCTTCGAAAAACGGACCAGCTTGCCGTCGTCGCCTTTCCGACGTCCAACGCGCGTAGCGTTTCCAGCACCGTCGACCACCATCACGTTGCTGATGTGAATTCCGGCTTCCACCGTGGTCACACCACCCTGAGGGTTGGTTGGGCTGGGCTTCACGTGCTTGGTGACGATGTTCACACCTTCCACCACGACGCGGTCCTTCTTGCGGTCGACAGCCAACACCGTTCCCTCCTTGCCGCGGTTGCCGCCGGAGATCACTTTGACCGTATCGCCCTTCTTAACTTTTACTCTCTTGAACATGCTTCGTGGGTTACAACACCTCGGGTGCGAGTGAAACAATCTTCATGAAGTCCTTTTCGCGCAGCTCGCGAGCCACAGGACCAAAAATGCGTGTTCCACGCATGTCGCTGTTCGCGTTCAACAACACAATGGCGTTGTCGTCGAAGCGGATGTACGACCCGTCAGGGCGACGTACTTCCTTTTTCGTGCGAACCACAACGGCTTTCGACACCGTGCCTTTCTTCACGTTGCCGTTCGGTGTCGCGCTTTTAATAGCCACGACCACCGTATCGCCGACAGACGCGTAGCGCCGCTTGGTGCCTCCCAACACGCGGATGCAAAGGGCTTCCTTCGCACCGCTGTTGTCAGCGACCTTCATTCGGGATTCTTGCTGGATCATCGTTCAGTCTTTTTCTCTTCCCTGGATTACTTCGCACGCTCCACGACCTCCACCAATCGCCAGCACTTGCGCTTGCTCATTGGACGAGTCTCCATGATACGTACGGTGTCCCCGATGTTGCAGGTCTGCTCCTCATCGTGGGCCACAAACTTCTTGGTGCGCTTGACAAACTTCCCGTACATCGGGTGCTTCTCCTTGCGCTCTACAGAAACCACAATGCTCTTGTCCATTTTGTTGGACGTCACAATGCCGATGCGCTCCTTCCGGAGGTTGCGCGTAGTTGCTTCAGTGCTCATGATTTCTCTCAGTTGGCGTTTTTACGAGCGTTTTGCTCAGTCAACAAACGGGCGATGTCACGCTTCTTCTCAGACAACGCCTTAGGCGATTCAAGACCCGCAATCGTGTGGTTGAAGCGGAGCTTGGCCAGTGCATCACGCTCGATGTCGATGCGTTCTTGCAGGTCCTTGTCGGACAACTGGCGAATTTCAGTGTTGGCAATCATGATCCTGCGTAATCTGGGCGGATGACAAACTTGCACTTCACTGGAAGCTTCTGAGCTCCCAAGCGCAAGGCCTCTTGTGCGGTTTCCAAAGGCACACCGTCGACCTCAAACATGATGCGGCCAGGGCGAACAGGAGCAACCCAATGGCTGGGAGCACCTTTACCCTTACCCATACGAACCTCAGCAGGCTTCGACGTGATGGGCTTGTCTGGGAAAATGCGAATCCACACTTTACCCTCACGCTTCATGTAGCGGTTGATGGCAATACGAGCTGCCTCGATCTGACGAGAAGTGATGAAACCCACTTCCATCGTCTTGATGGCAAACGAACCGTAAGCAATCGTGCTTCCACGTTGTGCGAGACCGCGAACGCGGCCCTTTTGCATCTTACGGAACTTGGTACGTTTTGGCTGTAGCATAACTCTTCAGCGTTGCGTTCAATCAGGAACGTGGAGCCCGACGACGGCCGGGAGCACCACCGCGACGGTCGCCGCGATCCTTCTTTTGAGGTGGAACAGGTGACAAGTCACGCTTGCCGTAAACTTCACCGCGGCAGATCCAGCACTTGATGCCGATGCGACCGTAGGTGGTGTGTGCTTCCACCAACGCGTAGTCGATGTCTGCACGGAACGTGTGCAATGGAATGCGCCCTTCTTTGTAGCTCTCGCTCCGGGCAATTTCCGCGCCGTTCACACGTCCAGCGATGTTGATCTTGATGCCTTCGGCACCGAGACGCATCGTGCCCGCAATGGCCATCTTGATGGCACGACGGTGGCTGATGCGAGCTTCGATCTGGCGAGCCACGCTTTCCGCCACCAAGCGGGCGTCCAACTCAGGACGCTTGATTTCGAAAATGTTGATCTGAACGTCCTTGCCGGTCAGCTTCTTAAGCTCCTCACGCAACTTGTCCACTTCAGAACCGCCCTTGCCGATGATTACACCGGGACGAGCAGATTTGATGGTGACCGTCACGAGTTTCAGCGTGCGTTCAATGATGATGTTGGACACACTCGCTTTGCGCAAACGTGCCATCAAGTACGTGCGGATCTTGTCGTCTTCAACGAGCTTGTCCGTGTAGTCCTTGCCGCCGTACCAATTGGAGTCCCATCCGCGGATGAAACCAAGGCGATTGCCGATCGGATTCGTCTTCTGTCCCATGATTAGTTCTTGGCGCTGTCTACAATGATGGTCACGTGGTTGCTGCGCTTGCGAATGCGGTGCGCACGACCCTGAGGGGCGGGCTGCAAACGCTTCAACATGCGGGCGCTGTCCACTTTGATTTCACGAACGATCAAGTCGGCCTCTTCAGGACGCTTGCCTTCGTTCTTGGCTTCCCAGTTCGCGATGGCAGAGAGCAAGAGCTTCTCCAAACGAGTGCTGGCTTCGCGTGAGCTAAAACGCAACACGTTCAACGCTTCAAATACGTTCTTCCCACGGACGGTGTCCGCAACCAAACGCATCTTGCGAGGCGAAGTTGGGCAGTTGTTCAAGCTCGCAATGGCGGTGCTCTTCAGCGCCTCCTTGCGCGCATCTGCGGCGATTCTTTTACGTGCTCCCATAACTCAGCGCTTCTTGTCTTTTTTATCAGCGTGACCACGGAAGGTGCGCGTTGGCGAAAATTCGCCAAGCTTGTGACCAACCATGTTTTCCGTCACGAATACCGGAATGAATTGACGTCCGTTGTGCACGGCAATCGTCAAGCCCACAAAGTCTGGCGTGATCGTGCTGGCGCGAGACCAGGTCTTGATGACAGACTTCTTACCAGAGGCTTGCATGGCTTCAACGCGCTGAGCAAGCTTGTAGTGGATGAATGGGGGTTTCTTGAGTGAACGAGCCATGTCTTACTTCTTCCGACGTTCAATGATGTTCTTCGAGGAGGCCTTGCGCTTGTTGCGCGTCTTGTGGCCTTTGGCAGGAATGCCGTTGCGTGAGCGTGGGTGCCCGCCTGAAGAGCGGCCTTCACCACCACCCATGGGGTGATCAACTGGGTTCATCACCACACCGCGAACGCGTGGGCGACGTCCCAACCAACGGCTGCGACCTGCCTTACCGCTCACTTGGAGGTTGTGCTCGCTGTTTCCAACTGAGCCGATGACCGCCAAGCACGTCACCAAGATTTGGCGCGTTTCACCGCTTGGCAACTTCAAGACGGCGTACTTGCCATCACGAGCAGCCAACTGCGCGTAAGAACCTGCGCTGCGCGCAATGTTCGCTCCGCGACCTGGGTGCAATTCGATGTTGTGAACGATGGTACCCAAGGGGATGTCTGACAAGTACATCGCATGACCCACTTCAGGGATGGCGTTCTTGCCGCTGTTGATCGTCATGCCGGGCTTCAAGCCTTCAGGCGCGATGATGTAGCGCTTTTCTCCATCCTTGTATTCCACCAAGCAAATGTTGCTTGAGCGGTTTGGATCGTACTCGACCGTCAATACAGTCGCCTCCATGTGCTTGTTGCGCTTGAAGTCGATCACGCGGTAACGACGCTTGTGTCCACCGCCGCGGTAACGCATCGTCATCTTTCCGTCGCTGTTGCGACCTCCGGACTTCTTGATGGGCTCAAGCAATGGCTTGTGAGGCGTGTCCGTGGTGATCTCTTCAAACTTCGAGAGCACCTTGTGGCGCATGCCTGGGGTAATCGGGTTGAATTTCCTGAGTGCCATGGCTTAGATGTTGTCGTAGAAGTCGATGGTTTGACCGTCAGCCAAGCTCACGATGGCCTTCTTGTATCCGTTGGTCCGTCCACGTACCACACCCGTCTTGGTGTAGCGCTGGCGTGCCTTGCCGTCTACGCGCACGGTGCGCACAGAGGTCACCGTCACGCCATAGGCGGATTCAACCGACTTCTTGATTTCGATTTTGTTCGCACCGTCTGCCACCACAAACCCGTAGCTGTTGTTACGCTCGGTGTCCAGGGACATTTTCTCGGTGATGAGGGGCTTGATCAGAATGTTCGACATGGCCTTAAGCTTTCAGCATCCCTTCAATGACTTCGTGGGCGTTGTCCACGAAAACCAAGTTGGAACAGTTCATGATGTCGTACGTGCTCAAGTCTGAAGCGACCATCACCCGATGCTTGGGGAGGTTGCGGCAGCTGCGGTAGATGGCTTCGTTGGCTGAAGGAAGCACCGTGAGGGTCTTCTTGTCCGCCAACTTCAAGCCTTCGAGCACCGCCAAGAAATCTTGGGTCTTGGGCGCATCCATTTTGATGCTGTCCACCACCGTGATTCCTTCGCCCTTCGCCTTGTAGCTCAGAGCACTCTTGCGCGCAAGCTTCTTCAACTTGCCGTTCAACTTTTGCGTGTAATCGCGTGGTTCTGGGCCAAACACCGTACCCCCGCCGCGGAACAACGGGTTCTTGATGCTGCCCGCACGAGCGGTACCCGTACCCTTCTGCTTCTTGATTTTCCGGGTAGAACCAGAAACCAAGCTGCGGTTCAAGGTGTCGTGGGTGCCTTGGCGCTGAGCGGCCAAGAAACGCTTCACGTCCAGGTAAATCGCGTGGTCGTTGGGCTCGATGCCAAACACCGCGTCATCCAAATCCACAGACTTCTTCGTCTTGGATCCTTTGCTGCTGTAAACGTCGAGTTTCATTATGCTTCAGGCTTACGGATGACTACAGTGGAACCTTTGTGGCCAGGGACAGCGCCCTTCACCACGAGCAAGCCCTCTTCGGGCAATACCTTCAAAATCTCCAGGTTTTCGATGGTCACACGAGAGTTGCCCATCTGCCCTGCCATGCGCATGCCCTTGAAGACACGTGCTGGCGTAGAGGCCGCACCAATGGAACCTGGCGCACGCAGACGGTTGTGTTGGCCGTGAGTCGCTTGACCCACACCGCCAAAACCGTGGCGCTTCACAACGCCCTGGAAGCCCTTTCCTTTGGACTTGCCAATGACGCTGACGTATTCACCCTCGGCAAAAACGTCTGCGACGCTGAGGGTGTCACCAGGTTGAAGTTCCTGTTCGAAGGAGCGGAATTCCACGAGCTTGCGCTGTGGAGCCACACCTGCACTCTTGAAGTGGCCTTGCATGGCCTTCGAAGTGTGCTTCTCGGAACGCTCGCCGTAACCAAGCTGAACGGCTTCATAGCCGTCCCGCTCGAGGGTACGTACTTGCGTCACGACGCAAGGACCAACTTCCAACACTGTGCATGGGAGATTCTTCCCAGCGGCACTGTAGATGCTGGTCATGCCTACTTTTTTCCCTATAAGTCCGGGCATGGTGTTTGTGTTTTATAAATGGGGACTGAACCGAAGGTCAGACCTTGATTTCTACTTCGACTCCGCTGGGCAATTCCAAACGCATGAGGGCATCCACCGTCTTGGAAGACGAGCTGTAGATGTCGATCAAACGCTTGTAAGAGCTCAACTCAAATTGCTCACGGCTCTTCTTGTTCACGTGAGGAGAACGCAAGACCGTGTAGATGCGTTGGTGGGTGGGCAGGGGCACTGGACCACTGATCACCGCGCCGGTAGACTTCACCGTCTTGACAATCTTTTCAGCCGACTTGTCGACCAGGTTGTGGTCGTACGACTTGAGCTTGATGCGAATTTTCTGCGTCATGACTTCTGTGATTAGCCTTTGGCGTCGGCAATGACTTGTTCTTGAATGTTGTTGGGAGCCTCTGAGTAGTGGCTGAAGCTCATGCTTGAGGTCGCACGGCCCGACGTCAACGTGCGGAGGTCGGTCACGTACCCGAACATCTCAGACAGCGGCACCTTGGCGTTCACCACGGTCTTGCCTGAACGCTCGTCAGTTCCCTCAATCAAAGCGCGACGCTTGTTCAAGTCACCGATAACGTCACCCATGTTCTCTTCTGGCGTCACCACCTCGAGCTTCATGAGCGGCTCCAAAATCTTAGGCTGGCAGTTCTTTACCGCAGCGCGGTAAGCAAACTTGGCCGCCTGCTCAAAGGAAAGTTGATCCGAGTCAACCGCGTGGAAGCTTCCGTCGAGGAGCTCCACAGACATGCTGTCCATGGGGTATCCCGCGAGCACACCGTTTTGCATGGCTTCCTTGAAACCCTTCTCCACTGAGGGGATGAATTCCTTAGGGACGTTACCACCCTTGACAGAGCTCGTGAATACCAAACCTTCCTTTTCAGGGTCGGGAGAAGGACCAATCTTCACAATGATGTCCGCGAACTTACCGCGACCACCAGACTGCTTCTTGTACACCTCGCGGTGTTCGGCTGATCCGAAGATGGCCTCTTTGTACGCCACGCGCGGCTGACCTTGGTTGCACTCCACGTTGAATTCACGCTTCATGCGATCGATCAGCACTTCGAGGTGCAATTCGCCCATGCCCGAGATGACCGTTTGGCCGCTCTCTTCGTCCGTAGACACGTTGAAGGTGGGATCTTCTTCAGACAACTTGGCGAGGGCCGTGCCCAACTTGTCCATGTCTGCTTGAGACTTGGGCTCGATGGCGATGCCGATCACAGGAGCAGGGAAGCTCATGCTTTCGAGCACGATAGGCGCTTTTTCGTCGCACAAGGTGTCACCCGTACGGATGTCTTTAAATCCAACCACAGCTCCGATGTCGCCGGCTTCGAGCACGTCGATGGGGTTCTGCTTGTTGGAGTGCATCTGGAAGATGCGGCTGATGCGCTCCTTCTTGTCAGAGCGCGTGTTTTTCACGTAAGAACCTGCTGGGAGCGTTCCCGAGTAGGCGCGAACGAAGCAAAGGCGTCCCACGAAGGGGTCCGTTGCAATCTTGAAAGCGAGACCGGAGAATGGCTCGGTTGGGTCGGGCTTGCGGACCAACTCCACAGACTCGTCGTCCGGGTCAGTACCCTTGATGCTCTCCACGTCGTAAGGAGAAGGCAAATACATCATCACGGCGTCGAGCATGGTCTGCACACCCTTGTTCTTGAAGGCTGAACCACACAAAATTGGCGTGATGTCCATCGCGATGGTTGCCTTGCGAATGGCCGCCACGATTTCCTCCTTGCTCAAGCTGTCCGGATCTTCGAAGTACTTCTCCATGAGGGAGTCGTCCTGCTCAGCAGCAGCTTCGATGAGCTTTTCGCGGTATTCCGCAACCGTGTCCAGCAGATCTTCAGGCATGGGGATTTCGTCCCACGTCATACCCATGTCGTCCTCATTCCAAACGTAGGCTTTGTTGTCGATCAAGTCGACGACCCCTGTGAAGGTCTCTTCAGCACCAATGGGAACCTGGAGAGGCACGGGACGAGCACCGAGCATGTCCTTGATCATGCCAACCACGTTGAAGAAGTCT
Source organism: Bacteroidota bacterium (assembly GCA_027621555.1). GTDB lineage: Bacteria > Bacteroidota > Bacteroidia > Flavobacteriales_D > Sanyastnellaceae > UBA11663. The sequence goes on from JAQCBJ010000009.1 coordinate 15,813, forward strand.
GCACCTGAGCGGTCCATCTTGTTCACGAAGCCAATGCGTGGCACGCCGTACTTGTCAGCAAGTCCCCAGTTCGTCTCAGACTGAGGCTCTACACCAGACACCGCACAGAACAAACCCACCGCGCCGTCGAGGACGCGAAGTGAACGTTCCACCTCCACCGTGAAGTCCACGTGACCAGGGGTGTCAATGATGTTGATGCGGTATTGTTGGTCTTGGAATTTCCAAAAGCAAGTCGTAGCAGCCGAGGTGATCGTGATGCCGCGCTCTTGTTCTTGCTCCATCCAGTCCATGGTCGCTGCACCGTCGTGCACCTCGCCAATCTTGTGGCTGATGCCCGTGTAGTACAGGATGCGCTCTGTGGTCGTGGTCTTGCCAGCGTCCACGTGGGCCATGATGCCGATGTTGCGCGTGTAATTGAGGTCTCTCTTAGACATGGGTCAATGCGTTGAGGTCAATGTCAGAAACGGAAGTGAGCGAAGGCTTTGTTCGCTTCCGCCATGCGGTGCGTGTCTTCCTTCTTCTTGAACGTAGAACCTTCTTCCTTGGAAGCGGCAATGATTTCAGCGGCCAAACGCTCGGCCATGCTCTTTTCATTGCGCTTGCGAGAGAAGTCAATGAGCCACTTCATGGCCATGCTCAACTTGCGGCTGTCGCGAATGGGCGTAGGGATTTGGAACGTTGCACCACCCACGCGTCGGCTGCGAACCTCAACGGCAGGGGTGACGTTTTCCAACGCCTTCTTGAACAACTCCAACCCATCCTCACCGGTGCGCTCAGACACGCGATCGATGGCGTTGTAGAAAATGGTGAATGCCACGCTCTTCTTCCCGTCCAGCATCAGGTTGTTCACGAACGTGGTCACTTGCGTATCTCCGAACCGAGCGTCGGGGAGAATACGGTGCTTTTTGGCGACTCTTCTTCTCATGGCGTCAGCTTACTTTTTGGCCTTAGGGCGCTTGGTACCATACTTCGAACGGCGCTGCATGCGTCCGTCCACTCCAGCGGTGTCAAGTGCACCGCGCACAATGTGGTAACGCACACCGGGAAGGTCTTTCACACGACCGCCGCGTACGAGCACGATGCTGTGCTCCTGGAGGTTGTGTCCTTCACCGCCGATGTAGGCGTTGACTTCGTTTCCATTCGTAAGGCGCACACGGGCGACTTTACGCATGGCAGAGTTTGGCTTCTTGGGCGTGGTCGTGTACACACGAACGCAAACGCCACGGCGTTGTGGACATGAGTCCAAAGCGGCCGATTTACTCGCCTGAGTCTTCGTGACTCGTCCCTTGCGGATGAGCTGCTGGATAGTAGGCATCGTCTAGGTTTGACGTTAATCTATGGGCATAAAATACTTCCCCCCCAAATTCTAAAGGGGGTGCAAAAGTAGACGAAACCAATGAAAAAACAAGGCCTAACGCGAGATTTTTCCTGCGAATTCTCCAAACCCCTCTCCTGGGCCATTTTCACCTGTGTGCGTTCAAAGTTCATCGGCGATGCGCACGCCAACCTTACCTTCGGACTGTGAATTTTCTCCACGATTTGAACGACGCGCAGCGCGAAGCTGCTGCACATGTGGACGGGCCGATGATGGTCATCGCGGGGGCCGGGTCGGGAAAAACACGGGTGTTGACGTACCGAATCGCCCACATGATGACCCAGGGGGTGGATCCGTTTTCCATTTTAGCCTTGACCTTCACCAACAAGGCTGCCCGCGAGATGAAAGCTCGAATTGGCAAGCTGGTTGGGGAAAGCGAGGCCAAGAATTTGTGGATGGGGACCTTTCACAGCGTGTTTGCGCGGATTCTTCGGATTGAATGCGAGCGCATCAATTACCCGAGGAACTTCACCATCTACGACACCCAAGACAGCCGCAGCCTGCTTAAGGACATCATCAAAGGCATGGGGCTCGACGACAAGGTGTACAAACCTGCCGGGGTGCAGTCACGCATCAGCTCGGCCAAGAACAACCTTATTGATGCGCGCGCGTACGCGGAGCACGCGGAAATCCGTTCGGAGGACCAGCAGTCGGGACGTCCCATGCTGGCCGACATCTACGCCCAGTATGAGATCCGGTGCTTCCGGGCGGGCGCCATGGACTTCGACGACCTCTTGTACAAGATGAATGTGCTGCTCCGGGACTTTCCGGACTTGCTGAACAAGTACCAGCACCGATTCCGTTACATCCTCGTGGACGAGTACCAGGACACCAACTTCGCCCAGTACCTTATCATCAAGCAGCTGGGCGCCGTGCACGAGAACGTGTGCGTGGTCGGGGACGATGCCCAAAGCATCTACGCCTTTCGAGGCGCCAACATCCAGAACATTCTCAATTTCAAAAAGGATTACCCCGAGGCCAAGCTCTTCAAGCTGGAGCAAAACTACCGGTCGACCTCCCACATCGTGAAGGCGGCCAATTCCGTCATCGCCAACAACCGGGACCAAATCCCCAAAGAGGTCTGGACCTCCAATGCCGAAGGCGAGAAAATCCGGGTGTACCGCGCCACGTCGGATAACGACGAGGGACGGTTTGTCTCCAACCGGATCTTTGAGGTTCGAGGACACAAGCAGTGCCAATACAAGGACTTCGCCATCCTCTACCGGACCAATGTCCAATCGCGTTCCTTTGAAGAAAGCCTGCGGAAATTGAATGTGCCCTACCGCATCTACGGCGGGCTGTCGTTCTACCAACGCAAGGAAGTCAAGGATTTGCTCGCTTATTTCAGGCTCACGGTCAACCCCAACGACGACGAGAGCTTCAAACGCATTGTCAACTATCCTGCTCGAGGCATCGGCAAGACGTCCATGGACAAGCTCATTGCCTTCGCTGCAGAACAGGAAATCAGCCTTTGGCAAGCCCTCCACCCTGCCGATTTCGAGGCTCCGGCGCCCTTGAAAGGAGCCGCGTGGAAGAAACTGACGGAGTTTGCGGACATGGTCGCGGCGTTTTCAGCGGAGGCCAACGGCGGGAATGCGCACGCAGTGGGTTTGGCCATCGCGAAGCGCTCCGGGTTGGTGCACGCCTTGTATTCGGACAAAACACCTGAAGGTGTGGCGCGGTACGAAAACGTGCAAGAACTGCTGAACGCCCTCCAAGGCTTTGTGGAAAATCCGCTCAACGAGGAAGCCTCAACCTTGTCCGACTTCCTCATCGACGTGGCCTTGCTCACCGACGCGGACAACGACGACGACGACGACAACAAAGTCAACCTCATGACGGTTCACGCCGCGAAAGGACTGGAATTCAAACACGTCCACATTGTCGGACTGGAGGAACAGCTGTTCCCTTCGCAAATGGCCATGGAAAGCCGGGCGGAACTTGAGGAGGAACGACGCTTGTTCTACGTTGCCCTCACCCGGGCTGAAGAAACGTGCACCCTGTCCTATGCACTCACCCGATTCAAGTGGGGGCAGGTCATGCAAGGCGACCCAAGCCGTTTCCTCGAGGAGATTGACGAGGACTGCATCACCCTTCCGCAGACGGCACCCACGTCCCGAAGCCCCGTAGACTTCGCGCAAGCCCGATCCCAATTCCGGCAAATGCCCAGCGGATCGGGCCCTCGGTCGTTTGGGCGCTTGGCCAGCAAAGCTGCGCCCAAGCCTCCCTCCCGCCCAGGCAAATGGTCAAGCATGAAAGACGCCGCGAAGGCTCCGCCCTCTTCCCCGTCCACCACGCCGTCCGCCACCCCGTCCAATCCTGCCTCGCCGACTCCGTCGGTTTCAGGTAAGCCATCCGCGGCTTCAAACAGGGGAAGCGACTCGGTTGTCGGTGTGGGGGACACAGTTCTGCATGCCAAATTTGGAAAAGGCAAGGTGCTGGCTCTGGAAGGCAGCGCCCCCAACGAAAAGGCCACCGTGTTCTTTCCCTCGGTCGGGCAAAAACAGCTGCTGCTCAAATTCGCAAAACTGGAAGTCGTCGGATGAAACAGCTTGCCCTCTGGATGGTTTTTGGGTGCCTTGCGGTGACGAACTGCACGCCAGAGTCACAGGAACTTGTGTTCGAGGTTTCTGCGGTGCAATGGGCCTCTCCTTCTGAGTTGGAGGTTGGGGCCGAGGTGATTCTCGAGGAACAGCGCCTGCAAAACGGAATCCTCAACTCCTTTTACACCGAGGTGGACCGGGCCACAACAGATGGCACCGGCCCCGTCACTTTGCGAACGATCCGGAGCAACGTGTTGTCCATTCGGGTTCGGGTCGAACAGGACGACTGCTTTGACGAATTGGTGGACTTCAACCCCGAGACTCTGAACGTAGGCGACACGCCCAACCTGGTGGAATTGTCCGTCATGCCTCAATGCCAAGTCAACGCCGAGATTGTGAACGACGGCAACCCCTGCCCCACGAGCGAATTGATCTACCGATGGATTCCAAGAAATGTCGAGGGCGCTGCAACGGACACGCGGTGGACTTGCGGCACGGGATGGCAAGATGTACAGCCCGGTGAATCGGAACTTGAATATTGTTGGATTTCGGGCGAGACGTGGCTCGTTTACCAGCGCTATTGGTCCTGCTTGGACAGCACCCACCTCGATTCGACTTGGTGCCCAAAAGGCGGGCTGGTCACTTTGACCCTCGAATGAAGACCTGATCAATGCAGCCCTAGGACGCCCACGGGGGCAAGTCGAATTGGTCGATGACGTACAAGGTTCGTCGCCGATCGTCTTCGTCCCGCACTCGAGTCAGCACAGGCTTGTCCATCGCCGTCCATGCCCAAGCATTCAGGTCGCTGACCATCCGAGCACGCCGACTGCGCTTGGTCTCTTCCGACAAGATGTCATCCAACTCCATCAGCGCATCCATGTGCCCGGTGTCCAACGACTGGCCACGCCATGCATGAAGTGCCACGAGCATCGGCTTCAAGTGCCCAAACTGATCCTCACGCGTCGCTCCTTCACCTTCCTCCACTCCCGCGTCGGTTGAAGAGGTCGTTCTGGTCCTTGCTGTCTTCCCATTCGCCTCCTCCCGTTCATGCTGGAACTTGCCCAACGCGTAACCCGCACCAAAAAAGACGGCAATCAATACGTACATCCACATGGACGTAAATATATTTTGTTGATACCAGATTTTTAAGCCTTTTTCGAAACAAACTTTCGAACAACCTCGTGTCGGCTCGCGACTTGGTGCCGGCAGAGTCCACCTACCTTTGCAACATGACCTTGCAAAATCCCTTCGGGCGGTTCGCGTTGGCCGCCGGTTTGGCCTTTCTCTCGGCCCACGTTTCCTGGAGCCAAGCCCTTGACCAACCTCTTCCCAAAGGCATCAGCGCTTGGGAAATGGAGCAATGGCTGGCTCATCCCATCGAACTCACTCACCCTTCGAGCCTTCGAGGAATTCCGACGCCGCCTCCGGGCAGCAACTTGCGGACGGCTGCAGAATGGGAGGAAATCGAAGTCCTCACGATCACGTGGCAAGACTTTCCGTGCATCCTGAAGCAAATCACTGCGGCCTCCGTCGAGGAATGTCGAGTGGTCATCTTCTCCGAAAACGTCAACCAAACCACCAGTTATTTGACGGGCAACGCTTGCGGAGGTCCTGTGCCCATGGACAGCGTGGAAGTGGTGGACGCGGCGTCCAACAGCATTTGGATCCGCGATTACGGCGCGAACACCGTGTACACCGAATACAACGACGGGCGCGTGCTGGTCGATTGGCTGTACAACCGTCCCCGCCCGGACGACGACGCCATCCCCGACGTGCTTGCGGCGCACATGGGACTCGACCTTTACAGCACCATACAATCACCTGGCGACCTGATGAACACCGGGGGAAACTGGATGAGCGACGGCTACGGAAAGGCCTTCGCGTCCGAACTCATCTTGGAGGAAAACATGGGCGGTACGACGTCTTGGACCAGTTTTCCCAACCACACGGAATCTGAAATCGACCAAATCGTCCAAGCCTACCACGGCGTCGACACCTACATCAAGATGCCCGTGCTTCCGTACGACGGCATTCACCACATCGACATGCACATGAAGCTGCTGGACGAGTCGACCTTGATGGTTTCGGAATACCCTTCAGGCATCGCCGATGGACCCCAAATCGAGGCCAACCTCCAGTACGTGCTCAACAACTTCACCACCAAATGGGGCACGCCCTTCAACGTGGTGCGCGTTCCAAGCCCTCCCCAGTTTGGAGGAGGCTACCCCAACCAAAACGGCGACTACCTCACCTACAGCAACGCGACGTTCGTCAACAACACCATCTTGTTGCCGACGTACTACGAGCAGTACGACACCACGGCGATTCGGATTTGGGAGGAAGCCATGCCCGGGTACAACGTCGTGGGCATCGATTGCGACTCCGGCAACGACAACATCATTGCGCTCAGTGGAGCCATCCACTGCATCACGCATTCCGTGGGCGTGGAAGACCCGTTGATGATCAGCCACCTCCCGCTTCAAGACACGGACGACGCCGTCAACCCCTACTCAGTGCAGGCTGACATCAGTCACCGCTCGGGCATCGCCACAGCAACACTGAGCTGGGCGACAAGCCCGGAAGGTCCATGGAACGATATCGGCATGATGGAAGGCTTCGTCGAGGGGGGCTTTGTGGCGGAGATCCCGGCGCAGTCTGCCGGGACCACGGTCCATTACTTCGTCTCTGCCGAAGCCAACAGCGGCAAAGCAGGGTCACGCCCCATGCCCGCTCCCGCAGGATGGTGGGCCTTCGACGTCGTCGACGAATTTACCGGACTCGACGCCCCCTCGGCCGCATCGCCATGGCAAGCCATCTATCCCAACCCCGCTCGCGCCATCACCTGCCTCGAGCTGAACCTGCCCCGAGCAACCAAGGGCGCCGTCACGCTTCACAACACCATGGGCCAGTTGGTCCAAACCCTGCACGACGGCGTTCTCGACCGTGGGGTGCAACGCGTGTTTGTGGACGCGGCTCGCCTCGTTCCTGGTCCCTACCTCGTGACCTTCTCCACGGAGCAAGGCCAGCGCTGGACGGAACGGCTGGTGGTGGACGAGCATTAAGCCAACTGACCTCAACCCCCGATTCGAAGAAAAAAAAAGCGCGCCTCGATGGGCGCGCTTTTTTCATGCCTTGACCTGCGGAATCAATCCCGACGTCCCAACAAACGGAGCAAGAAGAGGAACAAGTTCAAGAAATCCAGGTAAAGCGACGTCGCGCCGAGCAACGCCAACTTCATGGGCGCCACCTGTCCGTATTCCACGCCGGCTGCAATCCGCTTCAACCGCTGCGTGTCGTAGGCCACGAGTCCCGTAAAAATCAACACGCCAATGGCGCTGATGGCAAAGTCCAGCATCGTACTCTTCATCCACCAATTCACCAAGCTGGCGAGAAGGATCCCAATCAACCCCATGAACAGCAGGCTGCCCATGCGCGACAGGTCCACCTTGGTCGTGTATCCCGCAATGGCCATGATGGCAAACGTGCCTGCCGTGATGAGAAACACCTGCGTCAAGCTCCCCAAAGAGTAGAGCAGAAAGATGCCCCCGAGGCTGATACCCATGGTCGCTGCAAAGGCCAAAAACAACAAGGCCAGCGACGTCACGCTCAGGCGCTGCAACCCAAAGTTCATGACAAGCAAGAACGCGAAGGGTGCCAACAACAAAAGCCAGCGGCCCGCACCCTGCATCAAGGTGAGGTACAGATCACTCGCCGCGGAATAGAACGCGGCAACGGCCGTCACGGCCAATCCCGCCACCATCCAAGTGAAGACCGTGGACAAAAAGGATGACACGTCCGTGCTCTCCAGCACGCCGGCGTCGTTGAATTGCGGCTGTCCGCCGCCAAAAATCTTGGGAGGTTGTTCCATGGGACCAAAGATGCACGTGCGGAGGTCACTCCGATGCCGCGTTGACCAAAATTTGCAGTTCGACCTGTCCGGCCCTGGAAATCGCCAGGTCAGCTGCGGTGCAGCGCCAGCCCCATGAATTCGCGACGGGTGCGTGGGTCGTCGAGGAAGAGGCCTGTGAAGGCACTGGTAGTCGTGACGCTGTTTTGCTTTTCGACGCCGCGCATTTGCATGCACAGGTGACGCGCCTCGACGACGACGGCGACGCCCTTGGGCTTCAGGGTTTCCTGAATGCAGTCGCGGATTTGTTCGGTGAGGCGCTCCTGGACTTGCAAGCGACGGGCGAAGGCGTCGACGACCCGCGGGATCTTGCTGAGGCCAACGATGGCACCGTCGGGGATGTACGCCACGTGGGCCTTGCCAAAAAACGGAAGCATGTGGTGCTCACACAGGCTGTACACCTCGATGTCCTTGACGAGGACCATCTCGTCGTTGGGCTCGTGAAACAACGCGGAGCGCAAGATGTCCGCGGGGTCCACGCCCATGCCGCTCGTCAACACAGCCATGGCCTTCGCCGCGCGCATCGGGGTCTTCAACAACCCTTCGCGCTGGGGATTCTCCCCGCACGTGGTCAAAACCTTTTCGTACGCCTCCGCCATGGCCTTCACCGCGGCTTCGTCGTAGCGCTCTTCTTTGCTGTACAAGGCCATGCGCCGAAGGTACGTTCTTACGCCCCGCCGTAGTAGTCGGCGTAGTTGTTTTCCGTCTCGTACAAGCGGAGGTGATGAAGCTGGCAACCGACCGCGGAAATGGCCGGCTCGAGTTCGTCCCAAATCGCCATGATCAACACTTCCGTCGACGTCATCTTTCCCTTCATGAACGGCACATCGAGGTTGAGGTTTTTGTGATCAATCGGGTCTTCGACCTTTTCCTTGATGATGCGCTTCAAGTCCACGAGGTTCATGCAGTAGCCCGTCTCGGGAGCAGGCTCGCCTTTGATGGTCACGTGCAACTCGTAGTTGTGGCCGTGCCAGTTGGGGTTGGCGCAATTGCCAAAGACTTCTTGGTTTTTGGCGGCATCCCATTCGTCGTTCCACAATTTGTGGGCAGCATTGAATCGAGCGCGACGTGTGACGTAGACGTTTTTCATGGTTCAGATAACCCCACAAAGGTAGCGGATGTTCCCAGCCTTGGTGCTGACGACTGCTGCGACGTGCCTTACGCGGCCTACCTTCGCGCCATGATCGTAGTCACCGGAGCAGCCGGCTTCATCGGAAGCGTTCTCGCCGTCAGGTTGTTGGAAGCGGATTACCGCCAAGTGGTCTTGGTCGACGACTTTTCCGTGGAGGCCAAACGCCCCAACCACGAGCACCTCCCCGTCACCGAGCGCGTCGATCGCGCGGACTTCCCCGCCTGGCTCCGCGCCAACGAAAGCCAGGTCCAGTTCATCTTTCACCTCGGCGCCCGGACCGACACCACAGAACAGGACGAAGCCCTTTTGAACGAGCTCAACCTCGAGTACAGCAAGGAGATTTGGCGGCTGTGCGTGGAGTTTGGACTGCCCTTGGTGTACGCGAGTTCCGCCGCCACCTACGGGGACGGCGCGCTCGGTTACGTGGACAGTCACGACGTTGTGGCGGACCTTCAGCCCCTCAACCCCTACGGCCGCTCCAAAAACGATTTCGATGCCTGGGCGCTGGCCCAAGAGCGCAAGCCCTACTTCTGGGCGGGCTTCAAATTCTTCAACGTCTACGGCCCCAACGAATTCCACAAGGGTCGCATGGCTTCGGTCGTGCTCCACACGTTCCGGCAGGTGCAGGCCACAGGCGCAATGAAGTTGTTCCGGAGTCACCGTCCCGATTTCGCCGACGGTCACCAGACGCGAGACTTCGTCCACGTCGAGGACGTCTGCAACGTGCTCCTTCACTTCATGCACCACCGCATCCCCGCTCACTCCGGCCTGTACAACCTCGGCAGCGGAAAGGGACGCACGTTCCTAGACCTCGCCACCGCAACCTTTCGCGCCATGAGCCAAGAGCTCAACATCTCGTTCATCGACACGCCGGAGGACATTCGGGACACCTACCAATACTTCACGGAAGCTGACCTCACCAAACTGCGCGCAAACGGGTTCACGGAACCGTTCCGAACCTTGGAAGACGGCATCAACGACTACGTCAAGAATCACTTGATTACTGGAGAGACGCGCGCGCCTCGAGGAGCTTCTGCCGAATCTGCTTGAGCTTGCTCACCGCAGCCGACCGGTCTTCCGCACTGAAATCCAACGTGGGCTGAGCGGACACCGCCGCTGATGCCGCTGCAACAGCCGCCATCTTGCCCCGTTCGCTGGCCTCTCCTTTGCGAGCCGTCAAAGCCTTGCGGGCACCTTCGAGGGTTAGGCCCTGGACCTTGACGAGGTCGTAAATGCGGCGAATGACTTCGATGTCTTCCTGCTTGTAGGAGCGCTTGCCGCGGGCGTTGGTCTTCGGCTGGATCTGCTTGAACTCCTTTTCCCAAAAGCGCAGCAAAGACGGCTTCACGTCGAGCATCTTGGCCACTTCAGAGATGCTGAAGTAGAGCTTTTGGATGGGCTGGTTCAAAGGCATGACAAGGAGCAAGATAGGACGCGCCGTCCAAACATTCAGTCCAAACTCTGGGTCTCCCCTTCAGACGCTTCCAACATCGCCTCGTATTCGGAGGGAGACAGGTCGTTGAAGTAGTAGTGAGCGGGGTTCACCTTCACGCCGTCCTTGTGCACTTCGTAGTGCAAGTGCGAACTGGTCGAGGTTCCAGTACTCCCCACCAAACCAATGACCTGGCCGCGCTTCACGCGGTCTCCCGGGCGCACCAACGACTTGCTCATGTGGGCGTACAGCGTTTCGTACCCAAACCCGTGGCGAATCACCACGTGCCGGCCGTACCCGTTGTACAAGCGCTTCACCTTGACCACGACCCCGTCGCCTGTGGCGAAAATCTCCGTGCCTTCTGGCGCGCTGAAATCCATGCCGTAGTGGAACTTCCGCACCTTGTAGATGGGGTGAATGCGGTACCCCCAACCTCCGGCCATGCGGTTCAAATCGTCGTTGCGGATGGGTTGGATGGCGGGGATGGACTCGAGGCGGTCTTCGTACTCGAGGGCCATGGAGGTGACCTCGTCCAAGGATTTGGACTGGGCCGCCATGGAACGCTGAAGCGACGCGATTCGCGACTTGAGGTCGGCAACTTCCTCCGAATGCACGTGACCCCGGAGGGCCGCGTGACGGTCGACGCCGCCGATGCCGGGATTGCGCAAGTGCTCCGGCACGGGTTGCACGCCGAGAAGGACTCGGTACACCGCGTCGTCCCGCTGCGCCATGTCTTCCATGGCCTGCTCCATGGTGCGGACTTCTTCACGCATGCCCTCGAGTTGGTCCTCGAGGAAGGCAATTTCGCGATCCCGTGCACGGTCCGCGGGCGACTGGAACACCCGGTCAAACAACCACACGCTCGTGGCCCCGATGGCCCCCACCCAAAACACGCGCAGCGCGACGCTCCGAAGGATCTCCTTTCGGGTCAGCGGCACCTGCTCCACGCGCAAGGTGTTGGGATTGAATCTTCTCCGGGTCCACTTCATGGAAGTGCAAAGGTCGTGATTCTTTGGTGGATTGTGTGCCGTACTTTCACGCTGCAATTCGGAATCCCATGGAATCACGCCGCATTCGACAGACTTTTTTGGATTTTTTCAAGGAAAAGGGACACCAAATCGTGCCTTCGGCCCCCATGGTCGTGAAGGACGACCCCACCTTGATGTTCATCAACGCCGGGATGAATCCGTTCAAGGATTTGTTCTTGGGCAACCAACCTGTGGAGCATGCGCGGATTGCGGACACCCAAAAATGCCTGCGCGTAAGCGGCAAGCACAACGACCTCGAGGAGGTGGGCGTGGACACGTACCACCACACCCTCTTTGAGATGCTCGGCAATTGGTCCTTCGGCGACTACTTCAAAGCCGAGGCCATCGACTGGGCGTGGGAACTCCTCACGGACCGGTATGGCCTTGAGAAGGATCGTCTGTACGTGACCGTTTTTGGCGGGGACGAAGGAGACGGGCTCCCTGCGGACGACGAGGCTCGCGCCCAATGGCGCAACCACGTTCCCGAGGGCCGCATTCTCGACGCGAGCAAGAAGGACAACTTCTGGGAGATGGGCGAGACCGGGCCATGCGGACCGTGCTCTGAAATCCACATCGACTTGCGCAGCGACGAAGAACGCGCCAAGGTCGACGGCCGCGACATGGTGAACCAGGACCACCCTCAGGTCGTCGAGATTTGGAACCTCGTGTTCATGGAGTTCAACCGCATGGCGGACGGCTCCTTGGTGCCTCTTCCCAACAAGCACATCGATACAGGGATGGGCTTTGAGCGCTTGGCCATGGCCATGCAAGGCGTCACGTCCAACTACGACACCGACATCTTCACGCCGCTTCTCGACGCCATCTCGAAGGCGTGCGGCAAGCCCTACCCCAAAGACGACAGCCAAGAAGCCATTGCGTTCCGCGTCATCGCCGACCACGTTCGTGCCGTGGCTTTTTCCATTGCCGACGGCCAGTTGCCATCCAACACCGGTGCCGGCTACGTCATCCGCCGCATCCTCCGCCGCGCGGTGCGCTACGGCTCCTCCTTCCTGGGAATGAACGAGCCGTTTATTCACCAACTCGTGGCCGTGCTCGACGCGCAGATGTCGGACACTTTTCCTGAAATCAAAGCGCAGCGCGGTCTGATCGAACAAGTCATCGAGCAAGAGGAACAATCCTTCCTGCGGACCCTGGCTTCCGGCATGGACCGCCTGGCTGCTGCGACGTCGGGCATGACCGCAGGCGACGAATTGGCCGGCGACGTGGTCTTTGAGTTGTACGACACGTTTGGGTTTCCCGTCGATCTGACTGCCTTGATTGCAAGCGAGCAAAAGCTCAAGGTGGACGAGGCTGGATTCCAGTCTTTGCTCGACGCCCAAAAGAACCGCTCCCGCGAGGCCGGCAAAATCACCGCCGACGATTGGCAAGTCGTTGCTGAAAGCAACGGCCCCACCGAATTCATCGGATACGACTACACGGAAGCCAGCGTCACGTTGCTCCGCTACCGGGAAGTCACGGCCAAGAAGAAAACCTTCGTCCAGGCGGTGTTTGACCGCTCCCCCTTCTACCCCGAAGGCGGAGGTCAAGTGGGCGACCGCGGCATGCTGACCTCCGACAACGGCACTGCCTACAAAGTGCTCGACACCAAGAAGGAAAACAACCTCATCGTCCACGTGCTCGATCGCGTTCCCGAAGGAAGCGCCTTCCAAGCCCAGGTCAACGTGGCAATGCGTGCGGCAAGCGCGCGAAACCACAGCGCGACCCACCTCATGCACGAAGCGTTGCGCGAAGTGCTCGGCACGCACGTGGAGCAGAAAGGCTCGCTCGTGAAGCCCGACGGCCTTCGCTTCGACTTCTCCCACTTCCAAAAAGTGACGGACGACGAACTCGCACGCATTGAATCGCTCGTCCAATCCCGCATCCTCGCGAATCACCCTTGTCAAGAGCACCGCGACCTCGCCATTGCCGACGCCCAAGCGGCTGGAGCCATGATGCTCTTTGGGGAGAAGTACGGGGACACCGTTCGCATGATCGAATTTGGTTCCTCGAAGGAACTCTGCGGAGGCATCCACGTGCCCGCCACCGGCGCCATCGGCCCCTTCCGAATCGAAAGTGAAGGCGCCGTCGCCGCCGGCATCCGACGCATCGAGGCCCTCACCGGCGAAGCCGCGATGGAAGCTCAGCGGCACGAACGCGATCAACTCGCCGGCATTCGAGCCATGCTCAAAGGCGCCGCCGACCCCGCCCAGGCCATCGATGACCTTCTGAAGTCGAACGCGAAAATGTCCAAGGACATCGAGGCCTTCCAACGCGAAGCCGCAGGAAACGTGAAAGGCGACTTGGTTGCCGGCTTGAAGCAGGTCAATGGCGTGAACGTGGTGGGGGCCATCCTCGATCTGGACGCCAAGAACATCAAAGACCTCGCATTCCAGCTCAAGGCTGAGCAAGCCCCCTTCTTTGGAGTGTTTGGCAGCAGTGCAGGCGGCAAGGTGACGCTGTCGATTGCGGTCAGCGACGACGTCGTGGCATCCCACGACCTGCACGCCGGAAACCTCGTCCGTGAACTAGCCGCTCACATTGGTGGAGGCGGCGGCGGCCAAGCCTTCTTTGCCACGGCCGGAGGCAAAAACGCGGACGGCCTGCAAGCCGCCATCGACGGAGCGCTCGCGAAAGTGGAGGGCTGAGGCCTTGAACAGACACAAAAAAGGCACCCGAGTGGGTGCCTTTTTTTGTGCCAGGAATGGAAGGGGTCAGGTCGTTGCGTTATGCCACAGCCATGTTGGACGAGCGTTCGTCTTTCTTCGAAGCCAAGGATCCGTAAACCGGACCTTGGTATTCTTCTTCCTCGCTCAATCCGAGGTTCAAAATGTAAAACACGTTGAACACCGAAGCGAGCACGTAATCCAAGGTGCTCTCCTTGCCAAACGTATTCGCCAATTCCAGAATGGTCCGGAAAAAGAAATACAGGTTGTACACAGGAATCAAGAAAAAGAGCGCGTGGCTCGCAGGACGGCCAATGATGCGCATGGCCACAACCACGTTGTAACCTGGCACAATCACAGCCCAACCCGGTTGGTTGCACTTCACAAACAAGCGCCAGTTTCCTGCCAGTGCGATGAGCGTGATGAACAAGGCTCCGAGGGCCACGCCGCCGTCCAAATTGAAGGTGTCGAAGAAGTCCATGAGATTGGTTTGTCACGTGTAAGACGGACACATTCGAGCAGGGTTGCCTCCATCTTGCTGAAAACCAACAAACCACACATATAATATTCGACAAACCCCGCGCTATCTAAGCGCACCACGTTACGCCAATTGCCCGTAGGTCTTCACGAGTTCACCGTCAATGGCACTTCCTGCAGGACAAAAAATAAGCAGTCGCTCCACCGCATTTCGAAGTTCCCGAACGTTGCCCGTCCACGGAGCTTTTTGCAAGGCGGACATCGCCTCTTTGGCCACCTTAGGGACAGGACGACCGGATTGAGCGCACAACACGTCGAGGAAGTGGGCCACCAGCAGGGGAATGTCACTCGCCCGCTCCGCCAACGCCGGAACGTGCATGGGCACCACCGCCAACCGGTGGTAGAGATCCTCGCGGAATTCCCCGTTGGCAATCGCGGCCTTCAAATCCTTGTTCGTCGCCGCCACGACGCGCACATCCACCGCGATGTCTTTGTCGCTCCCGACGCGAGAAATCTTGTTCTCCTGCAGCGCGCGAAGGACTTTGGCCTGCGCCGAAGCACTCATGTCCCCCACCTCGTCGAGAAACAGCGTACCCCCTTGAGCCTGCTCAAACTTGCCCTTCCGCTGGGCCACTGCACTTGTGAAGGCGCCTTTCTCATGCCCAAACAACTCACTCTCGATCAACTCCGACGGAATGGCCGCACAATTGACCTCCACGAAAGGCCCCGAGGCTCGGCCGGAGTTGTCGTGGATCTGTCGGGCGACGAGTTCCTTGCCCGAGCCGTTGGCTCCGGTGACCAACACGCGTGCGTCGGTGGGCGCCACCGTTTGAATCATGTGCAGAATCTGCTGGATGCCCTCCGACTCTCCCACGATGTGATGCGACTGGGAGGTGTGGACTTTCTTGGTCAGCACCTTGGTGGTTTCGACGAGGGCCTCCCGCTCGAGCACGTTGCGCAACGTCACAAGCACGCGGTTCAGGTCGAGCGGTTTTTGAATGAAGTCGTACGCTCCCTTCTTGAGCGCGGCCACCGCGGTGTCGACCGTGCCATGTCCTGAAATCATGATCACGGGTGTGGCGACGCCTTTCTTCGCGAGCATGTCCAACACGTCAAGGCCATCCATTTGGGGCATCTTGACGTCGCAGAAAATGGCGTCGTGTGCTGTTTTGGTGGCGGCCAAAATGCCATCCATCCCCGTGCCCGCCTCGGAAACCTTATGCCCCTCGTATTCGAGGATTTCGCGCAGGCTCGCGCGGATGGGCTTTTCGTCGTCGATGATCAGGAGGTGGGCCATGGGTTTGGGTTTGTCCGCTTCAGGTCAAAGATGGTGCCAAACCGCCAAAGCGCCTCACAACTCCGGAAGCAGCGGCAAGCCTTGCTCGATTCGGGAAAGCACCCCTTCGCGCAGAGCATACGGTGCGCGGCAAATGGACGTCACCGTGCCCTGGTCCAGGACCCATTGAATCAAGGCCGCACTGTACGGCATCAGGTCGACACGAGCGGGATCCATGCCCGGCATCTTCGTCCGGTGGTGGACGTCGCGCTCCGTGAGTTGGGCGCACACGTCCGCCCACGCGTCGACGGGGATGGGGTCGGTTTCTGGGTGCGGCTCCGGCGATTGGGCATGGTCGGGACGCTCGACGCGCGTACGGGTTCCGACCAAGTCGGCGACCGTGTCAAACGAACCGCTCGCCCCCACAAGCAGGGTGGGCTTCAAGGCCTCAATGGCCGCGGCCAAGGGAGCCATGACGTCGTCGAAGTAGGGGCGCATTTTCGCCACGCCTTCCGCCCCAATCGGATCGGGAAAGTTCATCAACATGTGGAGGCGGGCTACGCCGGTGTCGAAGCTTTGGGCCCACTTGATGCCCTCAGCATCCCAAACGATGAACTCCACACTCCCCCCTCCAATGTCCATCGTCAGACACGTCTCGCTCGGCGGCTCCGGAAAATTGAGTCGGATGCCCTCTTGGATGAGGCGCGCCTCGTGCTGGCCTGAAATCACCTGAATCTCAAAGCCCGTCAGGGCCTTGGTTTGATCGACGAAGTCCTGGCCGTTTTTCGCGTCGCGCATGGCGCTCGTGGCCATCACGTACACCTCCTCCGCGCGGTAGTTCCGAATCGCCTCGCGCATGGAAACAAGGGCATCTAGGCCGCGCGCGATGCGGTCGGGTCGAATGACGCCCTTGGCGACCCCACCCTGGCCAAGCTTGACCGGGATGCGCTGCCCAAACACCGGAATCCACCCCGCCTCAGCCCCTACATCCACAATCCGGAGGTTGAATGTGTTGGTTCCACAATCGATGACGGCGACGCGGCGGAGGGTGTTCATGCAGGTTGATTCGCGAGGTGATCAGAGGGCGCCTTGGTCGGGACGAAGCGTCCAGCGAAGAATTTCTTTGAAACTGGGGCGCTTTCCGTACATCAAAATGGCCACGCGGTACACGCGCGCAGCAAGCCCCACAAGCAGGGCAGCTGTGACGGCGAGCAAGGCCATGCTCAGCGCGACGTGCCACCACGGGACGCCCATGGGAAGACGCACCATCATCGAGATGGGCGACGAGAACGGCACAAACGAACTGACGATGGCCAAGGTGCTTTCCGGCGACTCGATGCTCAAGGAGGCCAAGAAATAGCTGAACATCAGAGGCAGCATGACCGGCAACAGCAAATACTGAGCGTCCGATTCCTGCTCCACCATGGCCCCGATGGTGGCGAAGAATGCGCCGTACATCGCGTAGCCAAGCACAAAGTACACCGCGCCGCAGCCGAGCATGACACCCCACTGGATGTCAAGCAAAAACGCCAGTTCATCCTGTGCGGCCAAGACCGTGGCGAAGTCCGCCGTACCGGCGGTCATGCCTTGGGTCGCCGTCCAAGACTCCATCCACTCGCTTTGTTCGACCACGAGCCCAAGGGCAGTAAAGAGGATCCAATTGAGAACGGCCCAAGCGAGGATTTGGGTGAGGCCGACAAGGCCAATGCCCGCAATTTTCCCAGCGAGCAACGTGCTTGGACGGACCGTGCTGAGCACCACCTCGACGATGCGGTTGGACTTTTCTTCGATCACGCCCCGCATCACGTGCATGCCGTAAATCAGGACGAACATGAGCATGAAGATGCTGAACGCAAACCCGAGGGCCCCGCGCTCCGCGCCCTTGCGCTCGCCCGTCGCCATGTCGAGTCCCACGAGGGTAACGTCCGTCTTGAGGCCCAGGTAGGCTTCGTAATCGAGGTCGGACTGTTCGCGCACCTTGACGCGTTCGAGGGCTTGGCTGAAGTCGCGTTCCATCCAGCGTTTGGCCTTTCCACTTGGGGGAGCCAAATGCAGGAGCTGCGCCTTCTCGCTTTGCAGGATGCCGTCGTCGAGCTCCACCATGCAGGAAAAGCCTTCAGCTTCGAGCTCCTCACGCGATTTCACGTCGCGGCCAAACCGGTACGTGAGCATGTTTCGCTCGGGGTAGCAGGTCGGGCAGGTGGGGATGAACTGGCCGCTCTCCGCAGGCGCGGTCAGCAGCCCAGCGTGGTCGGCGACCCACACTTTGGTGGGCTCCTCGGTGCTTTGGGTCAGCAGGACCAGGCCGGCCACCAGTCCCACCATCAAGATGGGACCAAGCAAGGTCGCCACGAGAAAGGCGCGACGGCGAACGCGCGTCACGTATTCACGGCGGACCACCGTGGCCCAAATCTGGATCGCGCTCTTGGGCTGGGTCATGGCGTGGCGGATTCAACGGTTTGCACAAACACCTCCTCCATGGACAGACGAAGCGGGACAGCCTCGAGGACCTGGACGTGCTGAACGGCCCAGGACAAGAACTCTGGCATTCCCCAGCCTTCCGGAAGGGAGAGCTCAAGGTCGTGGATGGCCTCGGCGGCCGTCGCGGCACCATCGCGGGTCGACTTTGACAGCAATTCTGCACGGGCGCCGAGCTCAGCGACGAACGCCATCAGGTTGCCCCGAACCGCGACTCGGATTCGGCCCTTCCGGGCGTCTTCGCGGACCGCGTCGGTGGCGCCGGCGAGGACTTTTTGGCCTTTGTGAAGGAGAATGACTTCGTCGCAAAGCGCTTCCACCGAACCCATGTCGTGGGTCGAGAGAAGAAGCGTCGTGCCGTGGTCTTTGACCAAGCGCAGCATTTCGTTCCGGACGAGGCCGGCGTTGATCGGGTCGAGGCCGCTGAAGGGTTCGTCGAGGATGAGGAGCTCGGGGCGGTGCAGGACGGTGGCGATGAACTGGATTTTTTGGGCCATGCCCTTGCTCAGGTCGGCCACCTCGCGGTTCCACCACCCCTCGACTTCGAGCCGTTCGAACCAGCCTTTGAGCTCGCGCTCCGCGTCGGGGCGGGCCATGCCGCGCAACGTCGCGAAGTAGAGAACCTGCTCGGCCACGCGCATGCTTTTGTACAGCCCGCGCTCTTCCGGGAGGTATCCCATGCGTGTCAACAAATCGCGGTGGTGAGGCTGGCCCCACATGCGCAACTCGCCCCGGTCGGGCTTCGTGATGCCGGTCACCATGCGGAGCAGGGTCGTTTTCCCTGCGCCGTTGGGACCGAGCAACCCTACAATGCGTCCCGTCTGCACCTCCGCGTCAAGCGGGGCCAAGGCGACGTGGTCGCCAAACGACTTGCATACGCCTTGGGTGTAGAGGACGGGTGTGGGCATGGTTACGAGAACATGTCCCGGACCTTGTCGAAGAAGCCGCGCTCTCCGTGATCCGGTTCAGGCTGAAAGTTCGCCGATTCGCGAAGATCTTCCAACGCCTTCGTCTCGTCTTTTGTCAACTTCTTGGGCGTCCAAACGTTGAGGTTGATCAACAAATCGCCGTTTCCGTAACTGTCCACCGCGGGCAATCCCTTGCCGCGCAGGCGCACAATTTTGCCGCTTTGGGTGCCGGCGTCGACCTTGATTTTGGCCTTGCCACCCAACAGCGGAACCTCGGCGGTCGAACCCAATGCGGCATCCACAAAACTGATGTAGTGGTCGTGGTGCAGGTTCTTGCCGTTCCGCTGGAACTTCTCGTGAGGAAGGACTTCCACCAACACGATGAGGTCCCCGGGAACACCTCCCATGGGCGCGCCGTTGCCTTCTCCTCGAACGCTGAGCTGCATGCCGTCCTCGACCCCCGCAGGAATTTCGAGGTTGACCACCGCTTCTTCCCGCTTCATGCCCATCTCGTCCGTGCCGCTCGGCTTTCGCGTGATGCTTTGGCCCGTGCCGTGGCACACGTTGCAGGTCGAGGCCGTCTGCATTTGGCCAAGGATGGTGTTGGTCACGCGGCGCACTTGTCCAGTGCCGTGGCACGTCGTGCAATCGGCATGCTCCACACCCGGTGCCTGAACTTGCTTGAACACCTTGACCTTCTTGCTGACACCGTCAGCGACTTCTTCGAGGGTGAGTTTCACCTTGATGCGCAGGTTGGCGCCCTTCATGCGGCGCTTTCGACCGCCTCCACCTCCTCCCCCGCCAAAGGCACCTCCGAAGATGTCCCCAAACTGCGAGAAGATGTCGTCCATGTTCATGCTGCCCCCGCCAAATCCGCCGGGACCGCCACGCATGCCGTCGTGACCAAACCGGTCGTACTGCTGGCGCTTGGTGTCGTCACTCAGCACTTCGTAGGCCTCGGCCGCTTCCTTGAACTTCTCCTCCGCCGAAGCGTCGTCCGGGTTCTTGTCCGGGTGGAACTTCAGAGCCAGCTTGCGGTAGGCCTTCTTGATGTCGGCCGCCGAAGCGCCTTTGGAGACGCCGAGTGTTTCGTAGTAATCGCGTTTGGCCATGATGCCTTATTGCCCCACCACCACCTTGGCGTAGCGCATGATTTTGTCGTTCAACTTGTAACCGGGCTCCACCACGTCGACCACCTTGCCTGCCAAGTCCGGCGTGGGTGCAGGGATGTTCGTGATGGCTTCATGCAGGTCGACGTCGAACGCGTCACCCTGGTTGACCTCCATTTTGGCGAGGCCCTGCGCCTCGAGCAACTGACGAAGCTTGGTGTGAATCAACGCCTGGCCTTCGCGCGTCACGTTCCCATCGTCGCTGGGGTTGGCCGCCGCACGGTCGAAATCGTCAAGGACGGGCAAGAGCTTTTCGAGCACGTCCATCGACGCGTTGCGGATCAAATCACCGCGCTCACGCATGGTGCGCTTGCGGAAGTTGTCGAACTCGGCGTAAAGCCGCAAGTACTTGTCCTGCCAGTCCGTGGCTTCCTCGCCCGACTCTTTTTCCGCGGCTTCAGAAGCTGCCTCTTCTTGCGAGGTCGCATCGGTTTCCTGCGCGTTTTCCGGAGATCGGTCTTGGGGCTCCTTCACCTCGGGGTTGTTCACTTCTTCCGTGTTCATGGCGTTCAGCGTTGTTCGTGTTGCGTTGCGATCGGCATAGGTCAAACCGCATGCCAAGCCGCTCCCGCGGCGCGAAGATGCGACATCGTGTCAGAAGAAAGCGACAAGGGCCTGACATCGCTGTCAAGCCCTTGCAAATTCTGTCAGTCGTCGCGTGGAACTCAGAAGCTCGTCACGTACTTGTCGAGTTGGCGGTGCAACTCGATGCCGCGAAGATTCTTGGCCACGATGATGCCGTTGGGGTCGACGAGGTAACTCATCGGCACGGAATTCACGCCGTACATCACGGCCGCCTCGTTGTCCCACTTCTTCAAGTCGCTGACGTGGTGCTTCCAATCCAAGCCGTCTTTCTTGATCGCGGCTTCCCAACGAGGGATGTCGGAATCGAGGGAGACGCTGAAGATCTCGAAGCCTTCGCCGTCCTTGAACTTGGCCTTCTTGTACTTCTCGTACGCACGGACCACGTTGGGGTTCTCGCGCCGGCAAGGACCGCACCAGGACGCCCAAAAGTCAATCAGCACGTAGCTGCCGCGCAAGTCGCTCAGCTTCATTTGCTTGCCCTTGGGGTTGTTCATGGCGATCTCTGGCGCTTCGTCGCCGATGTTGTGGCCAATTTTTCCGGTCACTTCGACGGCAGCGGGCGCGATGACGACGGGCTCTTCGCCGGTCGACCATCCGGACCAAACGAAGGTCGTCAAAGCCAATATTGCTCCTACTTTCCACATGATGCGGGGGGATTTCTCAGGTCGTTGATTGAACATGAAAGATAGGATGAATGAGGTCAAACACGGACGATGTGCGCTCCCAACGAACGCAAACGGTCATCGATGTGCTGGTAGCCCCGGTCGATTTGATCAATGTTGTGGATGGTGCTCTTGCCTTCTGCAGACAAGGCGGCAATGAGCAAACTCACCCCCGCACGGATGTCCGGCGAGGTCATGGT
Organism: Bacteroidota bacterium; assembly: GCA_027621555.1. Taxonomy (GTDB): domain Bacteria; phylum Bacteroidota; class Bacteroidia; order Flavobacteriales_D; family Sanyastnellaceae; genus UBA11663. The sequence goes on from JAQCBJ010000009.1 coordinate 37,648, forward strand.
CACGCCGCGCAAACTCGACTTGCGGTCCAGGCCGATGACGGTGGCGCGGTGCGGGTCGCAGAGGATGATTTGCGCGCCCATGTCGATGAGTTTGTCCGTGAAGAACAGGCGGCTCTCGAACATTTTTTGGTGAATCAGCACACTGCCTCGGGCCTGGGTCGCTGTCACCAGAACGATGGACAACAAATCCGGGGTGAACCCGGGCCAGGGCGCGTCTGCGACCGTGAGCAAGCTGCCGTCGATGAAGGTGTCGATTTCGTAGTGGTCCTGAGCCGGGACGTAAAGGTCCTCCCCGCGTCGTTCCATTTGAATGCCTAAGCGCCCAAACACGTTAGGAATCACCCCCAACTCGTCGTACGCGCAGTCCTTGATCGTGATTTCGCTCTGCGTCATGGCAGCCATGCCGATGAAACTCCCGATTTCGATCATGTCCGGGAGGCAGCGGTGCTCCGTTCCGCCGAGCGAAGGCACGCCTTCGATGGTCAGGAGGTTGGAACCGACGCCGCTGATCTTGCCGCCCATGCGGTTGATCATCTTGCACAGCTGTTGGAGGTAAGGCTCGCAGGCCGCGTTGTAAATCGTGGTCGTGCCTTCGGCCAGGGCAGCCGCCATGACGACGTTTGCCGTGCCGGTGACGGACGCCTCGTCGAGCAGCATGTAGGCCCCTTTCAACCCGTCGGGAGCGCTGGCGTTGAAGAAGCCGGACGCCGCATCGTAGCTGAAGTGGGCGCCGAGCTTTTGGAATCCGATGAAGTGGGTGTCCATGCGGCGGCGGCCGATTTTGTCGCCCCCGGGGCGTGGGATGGCGCCGACACCGAAGCGACCGAGCATGGGGCCGAGAATCATCACCGAGCCGCGCAACGCGCCGCCCTTGGTGCGGAACGACTCGGACTTGAGGTGGTCGAGGTTGACGTCGTCGGCTTCGAACCGCCACGAGCCCGGACCGAGGTGCTGCGTCTTGACGCCGAGGTCCCCGAGCAGGTTGATCAGCTTGTTGACGTCGACGATGTCCGGCAGGTTGTGGATGGTCACCGGCTCGGCGGTGAGCATGACTGCGCAGAGGATTTGGAGTGCTTCGTTTTTGGCCCCTTGTGGAACCACGTCTCCCTGCAGCCGATGGCCGCCCTCAATGATGAAACTTCCCATGACCCCGAATTTCGGGGGTCGTTTCACGCGTTCCCGTGAAACCTGCAAGGGTTATCAACCCCAAATTGGGGATGCCGCGCCCCCTCAGCGGCGCTTCTTGCTCTTCTTTTGTGGACGCGCCAAGGCGTCGCTCGTCTTGCGGACGCTGCGCAAAATCTCCGCTTGGTTTTCGAGCTCTGTGCCCTCGGGCAGAATCCGGGCGCCGCCAGATTTGGCCTTCAACTCACCTGCGATAACGGAGTCTTCCACGGTGTTGCGATTCCACGTCAAGAAGTGGCGCTTCATGAGGTTGGCGAGCTTCACCACCAGGATGTTCTTTTCCTCGCCTTCCGGCATGGCCTTGGCGGCCTCAATCAAGTCGAGCGTCGTCTTGCCGTAGTGGCCCACGCGCGATTGGGCGTTGGGGTAATCCATGTCGGCGGGGCGGCTGTCCTTCTCCGCGGGCTCGGGCTTGGGGTACGGGCTGTCTACGTCGAGCTCGTAACGGGCCATCACGTGGAGCTGGTTCCAAAGCTTCTGCTCCGCCCCTTCCTTCTCGCCTTCCTGCGGCACCACGCTGCCCATCACGCTGACGATGGCGGCGGCACACTTGCTGCGCTCGGCCTTGTCGGCGATGCTGAGGCAGTGCTCGACCATTTGGTGGATGGAACGTCCGTACTCAGGGATGACCAAATCGTCCCGCATGCTGTTGTAGCTCAGCGCGTCAAAGTTGATGGAAGCGTCCGTCATGGATCTCGTCTTCTGGGTGCAATCGATGCTGTTTGTGTCTTGCGTCTCCCGGCCTCGCTGGCTGGGGCGCGGCGCATCGTTTACCGATGCTGCTCGGCCAAAGATACGAGGTTCTGCGCCTTTCCCCACGCTTCCATGCTCTGAACCAGTGCCCGGCCCATCTCCCTCAGCGCAGCCTCGTCCTTCACAAACGCCTCCCACCCGAGCGCCACCGGACCGGCCACCACACGCCGCCGCGACATGGCGACCAGCACCGCCTCCACCGTGTCGGGCTCCCGGTAGCCGGCGAGCCACCCGTGCGCCACCATCGCATCAAAGAACCGTCGGCTCCGCTCCGGCATGGCCTCGCGTTGCCGCGCAAGCACCGCTTCCTGCCCGGCTGCAAAGGCTGTGAGCGCACCGCATCCCGTCGCCAACCCGTCAAACTCCGAGGCCAACACGTGATCCACCAGCACGTCCCAAACCACCCCACTCCACTTCCCGCACGTCGCGCGCAACAAGGCTCGTGCCTCGCGGCTCGCCTCGTGGCGGTCGCTCACGTCGTCAATGGCCCGGTGCAGCCGGATGCCGCGCCCCACGTCCACGCCCCACATGCCCTCCACGTCGCGCCCCTTCACGGCATCGCCCATGAAGTTGCCAAGCACGCCTCGGTCGTCCAAGCCTGCCCACGCTCCCACCACCATGTGCGCCAAGTAATTCATCGCGTTCCTTCTGAGGTGCAATGCTCCGAAGAATCTCGCGGGCACGCAAAAGGCGCTGAAAAATTTACGTGAGTTGTTTGGAGAACGGAGAGGATGTGCTAATTTTGTCCTCCCGCAAACGAGCGGAACGCCTGAAACCTCTCAGGAAACAATTGCGAGAATAGCTCAGCTGGTAGAGCACAACCTTGCCAAGGTTGGGGTCGCGAGTTCGAATCTCGTTTCTCGCTCAACAAAAGCCTCCCACTTCGGGGGGCTTTTTTCGTTGTGGGGCAAGGGTTTCCGCGGGTCGGAAACGTTGGAAGTCTGGCTGGTGAAACAGCGGTTGACGTCACTCGGAATCTTTCATGCAGCGGACGGAAAAACCGTAGCGAGGATTGTTGAAGTAGCGGGTGACTGACTCGTTGTTTGCAGTAAGTCCACGGAACCATGCAGTGGAAATGCCATTGGGAGAGGAACTCCACCAATAAGCATCAACACCAGCCCAAACAAAAGAATTGCCACCTACCAAGATATAACCGCCTGGCAAACCTGAAAAACCGCTCGAATTCGATCCGTTCTGGCCATTCCAACCGCCATAGGACATAGACAAAGTCTGACCTTCATGAAGCCAGAAATTCACCTCGCCTGGTGCTTCAAGGTTTCCCCACAGCGGGAAGCCGTCGACATATTACGCTGACTTGTGATTCGCACCAGACTTCGCGATGTACAAATACCTCAGATTGTAAATCTTCCCCTCTTGGGACGATGATCGGATCCATCGGTGCCCCAGATGTTATTGTCGTTGGGTTTAATCCACCTGCAACACTTCCCGAAGTCGTGACATACTCAGTTGATACCAAGTCACCATCAAAATTGCTCACGCCATCGAGATAGTGAATCATGTCGAGTTCCTCCTGCTGAGATGAAACAGTTTCAGAAAGTGAATCCAGAGCACTTTGCATCCCGCTCAAAAGGGAGTCCAAAGGCAAGCTGTCAACGAGAATCTCATTCGGAGAAAATGGCAATCCAAAAGTCGACAACACATCTTGGAGGTCAGAAACCCCTATCAAGCTGTCGGCATTCCCGTCAGGATTGTACGGGTAAATGATCTGCGCTGCCGCTCCAAGGCTCACAGCACACATCATCAAAGCAACAAGTCGTTTCATTGGTCTTGATTTGAGGACCAAGAAGATACGACATAAGTCTAGTAGCTCAAAGCGTACACACACATGGGAATTACCTGCCGCCCTGCAAAATCGAAGCCACTTCGTCGACAAAAACTAAGGGATCTATATCCAATCCACTTGCAATCCAAGCCTGCTCCAGTGTTTGACAATTCAGAAGTTTAATCGTGAGAATTGATCTTCCTCCAACACAAGACTCCCCGCAAACAAGCACGCCTTCTGCTCCGATTAACCGCCCCATTTCTCCAACTGTACTCTCGTCGAAAATTCCGCTTAGTCCTTGTTTTTGTTCCTCAAGCACAAATGAAAGATTTGATCGATCGATTATATCATAAGCGCCCATTAAACGAGCAGACACGAGTTGAGCGAGCCCTTCACCGTCGGTGTCTGTAGCGGAACATGTAGTCCCGCGCGATCCTGAGACAAAAACAGCACTAATGGATTTGGAATCATTTCCGTATTCGAAAGTCATGCCATTTGGCAACTCTCTTTTTTGCGGATCAGGTTCCGCCTCCATAAACTGCTCGAATGACCTATCAGTGATTTCTTTGAAGTAAGAGACAGAGCTTTCTTCATCGAATGAAAACGAATAGGTTTTCAAACTCTGACCAAGTAGTGTCGCTAATTTTTTCGCGGCACTTTCGTAGCTTTCAAAAGGACTATACCCTTCTTGTCCCTCGGCGTCAATTGTGACAACTGGATCTCCCCAACCGCTAATGCAATCAAAAAATTCTATCCTGACATTTTTCCTATCTAACAAAAGAACATGTCCAAATAGCTGGGCTTTTTCGGAGGGACGAATCATGAACCTATCATCCTCTCGGACAAACATGGAATAGTTGTTTTTTTTAGTCTCTTTGCTGAAATCACACGAATGAAGCCCTTCGGCAATCACGTCAATGAGATTTGGGCACTCCAGCTTTGATTCCTTTAAATCTGCTTGATTTCGGCTAATCGTACTTGGAATTAACACGATAGACGACACCTCCTTTAGGGTCAAATATTTGTAGTTATTCCAACTGAAATCCTCTCGTGCTACAGAAACCTGACCACTTCCTGTGGATTGGATTCCACAACAGATGACGAGCAGAAAAACAGGTAATTTCATTTCTCAAACTTAGGCATAACCTCTACTGAAACATCGACGATTCAAGATTCCTACGTCGGCCAAAGCCTGTCATCGCATTAAGATGGCCGTCGGTTTGGACGGGTGATGCATCTTTGCGGCATGAACGCCAAGATTCACACCGACCACGGCAGCATGACCGTGGAGTTTTTTGAGAAGGACGCACCCAACACGGTCGCGAACTTTGTGAAGCTCGCCAAAGAGGGCTTTTACGAGGGATTGAAGTTTCACCGCGTGATCCCAGGGTTTGTGGCCCAGGGCGGATGTCCGCAAGGCATTGGAAGCGGTGGGCCTGGGTACACCATCGACTGCGAGCTCGACGGGGAGAACCAGCATCACGACAAGGGCGTGCTGAGCATGGCCCACGCAGGCCGAAACACCGGCGGCTCCCAGTTCTTCATCGTCCACAACCGTGAGAACACCGCACACCTCGACCGCAACCACACGTGTTTTGGCAAGGTGACGGAAGGCCTCGACCTCGTCGAGAAGATCAACCAAGGCGACACCTTCCGCGTGGAGGTCATTGAAGACTGAATCGAACAGCTGCAAATGAAAAAAGGGCGGCCTTGGAGGCTGCCCTTTTTCTTGCCGCATGGCCTGAAAAGCGCACGGCTTAGCACTGTGATCAGACTTCAGTCCTTCTTTTCGCGGAGGCCGTCGTTGTAGCGGTTTTGGCTAATGACAATCTCGTAAACGTCCATGCGGGTCGTGTCGCCCTTAGCCGACACCTCCTCAGCCACGTAGCTTTTGATCACGTAGTCTTGGGGGAGTTCAGGTGCCGTGCCAACGAGCTTCTTCATGACCGCACCTACGAGATTGCACGTGCTGAGGTCGGTGCCTGTAAAATCGGCGCCGTCCACCATGGCGCCTTCAAACGACACACCTCGCATGTTTGCACCTTTGAACGAGCTGTTGCGCACCATGGCGCCTCCAAATTGCGCTCCTGTCAGGTTGCAGTTTTCAAAAGAAGACTTGTCCACGCGCGAATCGCGCATGTTCGCGCCGCTGAGGCTGGCTTCGACGAAGTCGGTTTGGTCGAACATGGCGTTGTAGAAGTTGGTGCCATTGAACACGCACTCCTCGGTGAACTTGGTGAGCAGGAACGTCGCGTCTTCAAAATCGCCGCCCGACATGTTGCACTCCTCCAAGAGGCAGTTCTCAAACCGCGCCGAGCGTGCACTCATCGCGCGCATCCCATCTGGGGCGGTGTCGTACAGCCCTTCGTACGCCAACGCGTCTGTCGTCCAAGCTTGAAGCAAGGCCGAGCTGAAATCGGCTTCGTCGAACGAGGCGCCTTGGACGTACCACGAGGCCATTTGGGCTCCGTGGAACTTGGTCTTGGTGGCAATGAACCCTGTGGCGTCCACCATTTCCACCGGTTCGCCGTCCATGTGAATGGCGGAGAAGTTGGCTTGGCTGGCGTTGGCGTAGCGCAACGAGGGAGGGGTCAAAAAGTCGACCGCCACCCACTGCGAGTGACGCAAGTCCATGCCGTCGAGCGGCACCACGGGCCCCATGTCCCCCATCGGTTCGCTGTTCTCGAAGCGGGATCCGTTCAACACACAACGTCCGCCGTTGACCATGCCAAAGTTTTTGCCCACTTCCATGAACACAGTGCCGGCCATGTTGCAATCCGACACGTAACCGCTGGCGTTGGCGCGTCCGGCGCGCTTGCCGCGGTAAGATTGCGCGTCCGCTGTGAATGCCAACATCACCAAGGCGCTGGCCACCAAAAGCCCGAGGGGGCGAGGGTTCGTTTGAAACATCATTGTGAATCGATTCCCTGCGAAGGTAAGCAGGGTTGACGTTGGCTGGAATCGGACGCAAAAAAAGCGCCCACGGGGGGCGCCTTTCATGTACCCGGAGCGGGTCACTTATCGAACCCATTCTTCTCAAACGTTGATGAACTCTTGACTCTTCGTGATTCTCTCGAAGAAGAGGGCCTCATCGCCAGATTGACCGCATTGCCCAGCATTGCTGAGAAAGGGCCTCATAATCCCATCCCCTACCGTCCTTAAACCACTCTAGGTAGGATTAGAATGGCAAACTGTGGGACAGATGATTGGGCCTATTTCATTATCTTTTCTCGTGAGCATGATAATTGTATCACATATGCAAGCTCAATTCGAATGAAGTATTCGTTTTTCCTTTTGATGTTCCTGGTTCCGTTTTGTTCTGCGGCAACAACAATCACGTCCAATCAATCGGGTAATTGGCACGACTCAACGACTTGGGATTGTGGATGCTTACCAACAACAACCGATACAGTTGTTGTGAATCATCAAGTCACTCTGGCATCTTCAATCTTTTTGTCAAGTCTAATCATTGACGCCTCAGGTGAATTGGATGCCACCAATTTGCTGACGATTGTATTCGTGGGAGATCTCTCCGCAAATGGAGAAGCTGTACTCCCCAATGTCTCGTTGCACGCGATTGGATTGGAAGAGATGCAAACCATTGAGGGAAACTGGTCAGTCCGTGAGTTGATTGTCACTAACGGTGCCAACCTTTCGCTCATGGGTACCTTGGAAGTGAATGCCAATGTTCGGGTTGATCAATCCACTCTTTCCGTTGAACCCGAAGGCGGATTGCTCCTGACTGAAAATGAATTTGGTCGAGCAACGGTCATTCGGAGTAACGCAGGCCATGTCAATGGTCGAATTACCAGACAAATCATTCTTCCTGCGACGCCTAATCGTGAAATGACTTTTGTCCAACAGAGATTCAGCACGGGGCTCGAAGGGGTCACAGTTTCTGAACTTGTGGGTGACATTCCTACTTGGGGGTTCGAAGGAGCCGATGACCTCAATGGTGGCGCGAACATCGGATACTGGAGCGGAGAGGCCTTTTACAACTACCAATCGATTCAATTTGCAACCGACACTTTGCCCGTTTGGGAAGGCATCTATCTGAGCATTCCTCCTGCAGAATCGTACACAATAACCTTTTCTGGAACACTTCCCCCTGAAGACATTTCGATGAGCATTCCAGGAGGCTCCTTTACCGGGCTTTTCGGCAACGCCACCAACGCCAACGCAGATCTTCAAACACTGACAAGCCAGTTTCAAGGAGCACCAAAGGCATTGTCTTGTTGGAACACCAACTCTCTGCAATACGACCTTTTCATAGATGGAATCAGCACCAATGGCATGAACTCCACCTTGCAACCCAATGCAACATGCCAGTTCAATCCTGATTTCACAGACTTGACATTGATGTTTGAGAATGAAGATTCCATGCCTAACGGCGCTTTTGCATCAAGTCTAACGCCCATAGAAAGCAAGGCCATCTTCAGCGTGTCCAACGCGAGCGGATTTCGTGATGAAGTGGTTGTGACCCGAAACGACAATGCGCTCGACGCCTATGTTAGTAGTGAAGATGCCTTGAACATATCGTCGCCTTATACCGCTTGTGATCTTTTTTTATTGGATTCCTCAGGCAATAGGACTGGGATTTCTCAAATCGCCTTTAACAGTGGCGAACTCGTGTCGCTCGAATTGGTGATGGCAGCAAATCGTCCTTTAGACGGCAATTATGAATTGCGCTGTGATCAATTGGACTGGTGTGATGGTGAAGTCATATTCCAATCATGGAATGACGAATGCATTCTGCTGTCCGAAGGGCAATTCATGGACTCAATTCAACTCAACTCTACCCAAAACTACACCTTATCCATTGGAACTTTAGTGTTCGCAACTTCTTCAGCCCAAATCCCTTGTGACAATCTTGTTGATGAATTCGCTAATACTTGTGACTGTGAGGGAAATGTTTTGGATGAATGCGGGGCTTGTGGAGGGACTGGCATCGAAGAAGGTGCATGCGACTGCGAAGGCAACATGCTAGATGCCATAGGGGTTTGTGGCGGAGATTGCTTGATTGACCAAAACTGCAACGGCATCTGTGACCTGGATGAACTCGAAAATCCATCTTGCGGGGCTGAATGCTGTGGCCAAGGCACGAAATGGGATGAGGGAACTCAATCTTGTGTTGTGGCCTTCCCCGCAGATCTCAATTTCGATGGATGCGTTCAGCTGACTGATCTTCTTGATTTTTTGACGGTGTATGGAAGTTGCTATGAGTGAACGAAAAGAGGGGCCAATGCTGGCCCCTCTACTCTCAGTACCCGGAGCGGGACTTGAACCCGCACGACCCATTCGGGTCAACAGAGTTTAAGTCTGTCGTGTCTACCAATTCCACCATCCGGGCGTGTCCTTGGTTTTGTGAAAGGCAAAAGTAGTGCGAGGCGCAGGACTCAAAACCAGCGCTGAACAATTCTCGCAGAGGCGCCCTGCTGGGACTGGAGCCAGGCGAGGCCAGCGGCGCCAAATTGGCGGCAGCTGGCGGCGTCGGCGAGCCAGGCGTTGGTGAGGTCGGCGACGTCCCCTGAGGTCAGGGCGCCGAGGTCTCGGAGGGCGTGGGCTTCACGGAACGCGCCGAGGTCGGGACCGGTGACGATGGGCAGGCCTGCGGAGGCGGGTTCCAGGACGTTGTGGAGGCCGGTGCCGTGTCCGCCTCCCACAACGGCGACCGTGCCGATGCGGTACAGGTCGAAGAGCATGCCTGTGCAGTCAACGATGACGACGCTCCAGCGTTCGCGGGCCGCGGGTTCAAGGGTTTGCCATTGCGACGCGCGGATGGCGCCTCCCTCCCATTGCCGGTCGAGGGCGGCGAGGTGGGCGCTGGAGAGGTCGTGGGGCACGAGAACCAGGCGCCGGTCGGGGTGCCAGTCAAGGGTGCGCAAGGCGCGTTCTTCCTCGGGCCAGGTGCTTCCTGCGACCACGACTTGGGAGGCCGAGGCGGCCCAGTCGGCCCAGGCCTTGGGAGGCGAGGCGGGCCGGGACAAGACGCGTTCGACGCGGGGATCGCCCTCCACCGTCACGTTGTCGGTGAGTCCAATGCGGGCGAAGGCCTGGGAGGCGGCGGCGTCTTGGACGCTGATCGAGGTGAGCAGGCGCCAAAGGGCTGGTGTGGAGGGCGTTGGGTTGGATCGCGCGCTGGAGGGGGCGGCCGCAAAGGCGTGCACGGTGAGGTTGCGCGCGCGGCAGGCGGCGAGCAAGTTGGGCCAAAGGTCGTACTTGGCGAGGGCGAGGGCGCGGAACGGGACGGTGTCGAGCCACGTGCGCCACGTGCTGGGGTGATCGTCGGGCAGGACCGCCGCGAGGTCGCCTTCGCGCCAGCCGGGAATCGCGTTGGGAAGGCCCTTGGATTGAAGGGGGTGCCAGGCCGAGGGCGAGTAAACCGTCAGGAGCCACGGCGTGGCCGGATGGGCGGCGCGAAAGGCCTGCATGACCGGGATGGCCTGCTCGAGTTCGCCAAGGCTGGCGACGTGGAACCACATGAGCGGTGCGCCACGGTGGGCGAGAACGGCGGTTTGGCCTTCACGGCGGATGGCCACGCGCGCCATGGCCCGACGGTGATGCCCAAACGACGCCACCAAGCGCACGAACCACGCCCACAACACACTCCCGATGCGCAGGATCCACAGGGGCATCAGTACCAATACTCTTTTGCGGCGCGTTTGTAGATGTGGAAGACCCAGCCCGCTTCGAGGCCCAACCAGCCGTCCCAAACCTCAGGCGCGTTGGGCTCCAACGTGTCGAAGTTGACCGACCTCAAGGCCCACGTCTTCGCCACGCCTGCAGTGACGCCTGCAAAGGCGTTCAGGCGCTGGTCCGTGCTCATGATCCAGTAGCCCAACCACGCTTCGCCGTAAGCGCCCCACCGCATCCGGTCGTACCCTTTGACGCGGTCGCCCTCGAGGGGGCTGATCCGATTTTCGGTGTAGTCGAAATGCACGTTGTGGTGGAGGGAACCCGCGCCGACCTTCACCATCCAGCCGCTGTTGCGGTTGCTTTGGGCCGTCGGGAAGATCTTGCCCACGCCCAGCCCAAACTGACCTCCGCGGCCCGAGACCGTGATCTGGGCGACGTCGCCTTCGTTGTCGATGATGTGGCCCTGCTCGGTGGTCAGGTCCGCGAGAAGTCCGGGCTCGTTCACGTCCGCTCCACTCCAGGACGTCGCTTTGAGGTACAGGTACCCGTTCGATTCCGTCTTCAAGCCGGCCGTCATCCCCACGTTCCCGTAGAACCCGTACCGCGTCGCCCAATCGCCTTGCGGAGCCGCTCCGCCGAAGACGAGCCCAATGTGGGGCGAGCGCACGACGGATTCGTCGAGTTGGCGGTCGGTTTGGGCGGTCAGGTCACTCCCTCCGAACCAAAGCATGCCAACCAAGGCGCATCCCACTGCCGTCGCGCGTTTCATGGGGCCAAGGTACGCGCTATCTTCGCCTTTCTGAGATGAACAACGCGTCCTCCCTCTCATCATCGCCCCACGCGTCATCGACGCCTTCAGATCCCATTCACATGGTGGATTTGGGAGGGCTGCACGCGCGGTTGCGCCCCGAGCTCGATCGCGCCGTGGACGAGGTCTTGCGGGAGTCGGCTTTCATCCGTGGCAAGCACGTCGACGTTTTTGAGGCCAAACTCACCCGCGCCCTCCACCTCAACGGCCACGTCGTGGGGTGCGGGAACGGGACCGACGCCCTAGCCCTGGCCTTACGCGCGCTCGGCATCGGCCCGGGCGACGAGGTCATCGTGCCCGACTTTTCCTTCATCGCCTCGGCCGAGGTGGTCGCGGAAGTCGGGGCCACCCCCGTCTTTGCCGACATCGATCCCGCCACGTTCCAGCTCGACCCGGCGTCCGCCAAGCGCGCGAGGACGTCCCGCACGAAGGCGGTGATGGTGGTGCATTTGTTTGGGCAGTGCGCCGACATGGACGCCCTCGTGCCCTGGGCTGAAGAACACGGCCTGCACCTCGTGGAAGACAACGCCCAAAGCTTGGGCGCGTCCTGGTGCGGCGATCGCGTGTCCGGACCTGCGGGCATGCTCGGTGCCGTCGGAACCACCAGCTTCTTCCCGAGCAAGAACCTCGGCGCCCTCGGGGACGGGGGGGCGGTCCTGACCCGGGACAGCGGCCTCGCCGCCCGCGTCCGCCGCATCGGCAACCACGGTGCAGAGCGCAAATACCATCACCTCGAGGTAGGCGTCAATTCCCGGCTCGACGGGCTGCAGGCCGCGTTCCTGAACGTCAAACTCGACCACTGGCCGGACCTCGTGGCGCGGCGGCAAGCCGCGGCCTCCCGGTACGACGCACTCCTGGCGGACGTGGCCTTCACGAACGTCATCCCCCCGGCCCGCGATCCCCACAGCACGCACCTGTTTCACCAGTACTGCGTCCTCCTCCCCCACGGCACGGACCGGAACGCCCTGCAATCCCAATTGCAGGAAGCCGGCATTCCGACCGCCGTGTACTACCCGACCCCGCTCTCGTCCCAGCCCGCCTTTGAAGGCACCGCCCGCGTGGCGCCGGGTGGGACGGACGTGGCGCACGACGTGGCGGGGCGGATTTTGGCCTTGCCCATGCACACCGAGCTTACTGCAGACATGCAACAACGCGCAGTTGGCGAACTTTTCAGACTTTTGCCCCCCGCTTAACCCCATCCTGACACCATGAACATCGCCGTAGTAGGAACCGGATACGTTGGACTTGTCACAGGCACATGCCTCGCTGAAACAGGCAATCACGTCATCTGTGTGGACATTGACGAGGCGAAAGTTGAGGCCATGAAAAACGGCATCGTGCCGATTTACGAGCCCAACCTCGAAACCCTCTTTGACCGAAATATCGCAGCAGGACGACTCGAATTCACCACCGAACTGAACGAGGCGGTAGACCGCTCGGACATCATCTTTCTTGCGCTCCCTACGCCTCCGGACGAAGACGGTTCGGCGGACCTCAGCTACGTTCTTGGCGTGGCAAACCAGCTGGGCCACATCATGACCTCTTACAAAGTCGTGGTCGACAAGAGCACGGTCCCTGTGGGCACGGCAGACAAAGTGCGCGACGCCATCGCAGCCAGCGCCACTGTGGACTTCGACGTGGTGTCCAACCCCGAATTCCTGCGGGAAGGCTTTGCCGTGGACGACTTCATGAAGCCCGACCGCATCGTGGTGGGATGCTCGAGCGAGCGCGGTCGCCAAATGATGGAAGAGCTCTACAAGCCCTACGTGCGTCAAGGCAACCCCGTCATTTTCATGGACGAGCGCAGTGCAGAACTCACCAAGTACGCCGCCAACTCCTTCCTCGCCACCAAGATCACCTTCATGAACGAGGTGGCCAATTTCTGCGAATTGGTGGGCGCAGACGTCGACATGGTACGCCGGGGCATGGGCACCGACTCCCGCATCGGCCCGAGGTTTTTGTTCCCGGGCATCGGTTATGGCGGAAGCTGCTTCCCCAAGGATGTGCAAGCCTTGCACAAAAGCGGGAAAGACGTGGGGCACAATTTTCACATCCTCAAGAGCGTCATGGCGGTCAACGAAGACCAAAAAACCGTCCTCTTCGAACCCATGCGCGCCCACTACGGAGGCGACTTGAAGGGAGTGAAAGTGGCGCTTTGGGGCCTTGCCTTCAAGCCGGAGACCGACGACATCCGCGAGGCCCCGTCTTTGTACATGATCGACAAGCTCCTGGCCGCAGGCGCCAAGGTGGTGGCCTTCGACCCCGAAGCCATGGACAACGTCAAAGCGCGTTTGGGAGACCGCATCCAATACGTCAACCGGGCGATGGACGCCATTGACGGCGCGGATTGCTTGCTGATTTGCACCGAGTGGGCCCAATTCCGGACGCCTGACTTTGACACGATGGCGGCTAAAATGAAAGGCAAGGTCATCTTCGACGGCCGCAACTTGTACGAAACTTCGAAACTCGCCAAATTGGGGTGGACCTACCGAAGCATCGGTCGCCCTTCCCTCGACGCCCAGCCATGACCTCCAGCTCCGACAACACTTCGCGCGCCAATTCTGCTGAGCGCGTCCTCATCACCGGCGCTGCCGGATTCCTTGGGTCCCATTTGTGCGATCGGTTTGTGAAAGACGGCTTCCAAGTGGTGGCCATGGACAACCTCATCACGGGGGACATGCGCAACATCGAGCACCTCCTGCCGCTGCCCAACTTCACGTTTGTGCACCAGGACGTGACGGAGTACATCCACGTGAGCGGCCCGCTGCACCACATCCTGCACTTCGCCTCTCCCGCGAGCCCCATCGACTATTTGAAGATCCCGATCCAGACCTTGAAAGTGGGTTCGTTGGGCGTGCACCGTTGCCTGGGTTTGGCCAAAGCCAAAGGCGCCCGCATCACCATCGCTTCCACAAGCGAGATCTACGGCGACCCTGAGGTGCATCCCCAGCACGAAGAGTACTGGGGCCACGTCAACACGGTCGGCCCTCGGGGGGTGTACGACGAGGCCAAGCGCTTCCAGGAAGCCATCACCATGGCGTACCACACCTTCCACGGCCTCGAGACCCGCATCGTACGCATTTTCAACACCTACGGTCCACGCATGCGACTCAACGACGGACGCGTGTTGCCCGCCTTCATTGGCCAGGCCTTGCGGGGTGAACCGATGACGGTGTTTGGGGACGGGTCCCAAACGCGCAGCTTCTGCTACGTCGACGACCTCGTCGAAGGCATCGTTCGTTTGCACTTCAGCGACGAGACGCGCCCGGTGAACGTCGGCAACCCCGACGAAATCACCATCGCGGAATTCGCTGAAGAGATCCTCGCCTTGACCGGTTCCGACGTGGAGGTCATTCGCAAGCCACTGCCTGAGAACGACCCCAAGCAACGTCGTCCGGACATCAGCCGCGCTCGCGAGGTCCTCGGATGGGAACCCAAGGTGTCTCGGTCCGAAGGGCTCAAACTGACTTACGAATACTTCAAAGGATTGAGCGAAGAAGACCTCCACCGCAGCGAACACAAGGACTTCGCCTCGTACACCACGCGCTGATGCCCGACTCCATTCACCCCTCCGCGTTTGTGCACCCGTCCGCCGTTGTGGATGAGGGGGCCGTGCTGCACGAGGGTGCGAAGGTTTGGCACTTCTGCCACGTCATGCCCGAGGCCGTGATTGGACCGAACTCCAGCTTGGGCCAAAACGCCTTCGTGGCCCGCGGCGTCACGCTTGGCGCCAACGTCAAGGTCCAGAACAACGTCAGCCTCTACGAAGGTATCTCGGTCGAAGACGACGTCTTTCTCGGCCCGTCCTGCGTCTTCACCAACGTGCGCAACCCGCGCAGCGCCGTCAACCGGCGCGGCGATTACGAACCCACGCTCGTCAAGCGAGGCGCCACGGTCGGCGCCAACGCCACCATACGTTGCGGCGTGACCTTGGGCGACCACTGCTTTGTGGCGGCCGGGGCTGTTGTGACAGAAAATGTCGCGGCCCATGCGCTCGTGGCAGGCGTACCGGCGAAACAACTCGGCTGGATGTCCGCTCACGGATGCCGCCTCGCGTTCGACGACCAAGGCCGCGCCACCTGCCCTGAATCGGGCCAAGCCTACCAACTCCAGAACAACAAACTGCACCTCGCATGAACACCCTCCACGACCAACTGGTGTCGAAAGACGCCACCATGTCCGTCGTCGGACTCGGCTACGTCGGCCTGCCCATTGCTTTGGCCTTTGCCAAGCACCTTCGCGTCATCGGTTTTGACATCCACGAAGGACGCGTCGAGATGATGAAGCGGGGCGAAGACCCTTCGGAAGAAGTGGAACCTGAAGGGTTTGAAGGCTGCGACATCACCTTCACGGCAAACGCAGACGACCTCAAGCAGGCCAACTTCCACATCGTGGCCGTGCCCACCCCCATCCACGCGAGCCACCAGCCCGACCTTGGACCGTTGCTCGCGGCCTCCCGGACCGTCGCGGGCGCGCTGAAAAAGGGGGACATCGTCGTGTACGAAAGCACGGTGTATCCCGGATGCACGGAAGAGGATTGCGTGCCGGTCCTCGAAGAAGTGAGCGGCTTGAAAATGGGCACCGACTTCTTCGTGGCGTACAGTCCGGAGCGCATCAACCCCGGGGACAAAGTCAACACCATTGAGACGATCGTGAAAGTGGTGGGCGCCTGCGACGAACCCACCCTCGACACCGTGGCGCGCACCTACGACCTCGTGGTCAAAGCCGGCACCCACCGCGCGAGCAGCATTCGCGTGGCGGAGGCATCCAAGATCATCGAGAACACCCAGCGCGACGTCAACATCGCCTTGGTGAACGAACTCAGCATCATCTTCAACCGCATCGGCATCAACACGTTCGAAGTGCTCGAGGCTGCGGGGACGAAGTGGAACTTCCTGAAGTTTCAGCCCGGACTGGTCGGGGGGCACTGCATCGGCATCGACCCGTATTACCTCACCTGGAAGTCGAACAAGCTCGGCTACCACGCCCGTGTTATCAACAGTGGGCGGTACGTCAACGACAGCATGGGCTTTTACGTGGGCAAACAAACCGTGAAGCGGTTGTTGGCCCACGACATCAACCCCCTGGAAGCGCGGGTGCTCGTTTTGGGCTTGACGTTTAAGGAAAACGTGGCGGACATCCGCAACACCAAGGTCATCGACGTCATCCGTGAACTGGAATCGTTCAACGTCAACATCGACATCGTGGACCCGCACGCCAGCCCCGAGGAAGTCAAGGCAGAGTACGACTTGGACCTCAAGGCCGCCCCAGAGCAGGGCGCATACCATGCTGTGATTGCCGCCGTGAACCACGAAGAATACGCCGGCTACGACGCGGAGGATTTCCGAGGTCTGTTGAAAGGTGGACACGGAACGGTGGTCGATGTGAAGGGCGTGTTCCGGGGTCGGACCGGCGATTTGGACTACTGGAGCCTTTGACCCGAACTTTCTCGCATGGACACTGCCCCCACTCCTCCAGCTACGGCTCGCACCTTTTCGTCCCTCTTGGTCACGGGAGGCGCGGGCTTCATCGGGTCTCACGTCATTCGTCGGCTGCTTCGCACGCAGCCTGAAGCGCGCGTCGTCAACCTCGACGCGCTCACGTACGCGGGCAACCTCGCGAACCTGAAAGACGTGGAGGGCAACGAGCGCTACACCTTTGCGAAGGGGGACATTCGGGACGCGGACTTGCTCCAACGCTTGTTCAGCGAGCACGAATTTGACGCGGTGATTCACTTGGCTGCCGAAAGCCACGTGGACCGAAGCATCACCAACCCACTTGCGTTCCTTGAAACCAACATCTTGGGGACCGCCACGCTCCTGAACGTGGCGAAGCACGCGTGGACCGAACGCGGGTGCATGGACCGGGTGCTTTTCTACCACGTCAGCACGGACGAGGTGTACGGCTCCTTGGGGGACGAGGGACTTTTTACCGAGACCACGCCGTACGATCCGCGCTCTCCCTACAGCGCGTCAAAGGCCTCAAGCGACCACGTTGTCCGGGCCTACCACCACACCTACGGGATGCCCATCGTCATCTCCAACTGCTCCAACAACTACGGATCGCACCAGTTTCCGGAAAAACTGATTCCGTTGATGATCCGGAACATTGTGGACCAGCGTCCGCTTCCCATCTACGGGGCGGGCATCAACGTCAGGGATTGGCTTTGGGTGGAAGACCACGCTGCCGCCATCGACACCGTCCTGCAGAACGGATGGGTGGGCGACACGTACAACATTGGTGGCCTGAACGAGTGGCGCAACATCGATTTGGTGCACAAGCTCATCGAATTGGTGGACGCCAAGCTCGGTCGACCCGAAGGACATTCCAAGGCACTCATCACGTTCGTGACGGACCGGGCGGGGCACGACCTGCGTTACGCCATCGACGCGACGCATTTGGAAACCCGCCTCGGATGGAAGCCGAGCGTCACCTTTGAGGAAGGCTTAGCCAACACCGTAGACTGGTACCTCGACAACAAGGCGTGGATGGACGAAGTCACGTCCGGCGATTACCAGCAGTACTACGACCAACACTACGCCAACCGCGGATGAAGTGGTCGTGGCTGTGGAAGCGCGAACGGCCAGCGTCCGTGCGGTTCAGCGACCTCGCTTGGGACGTGCACAGCCACCTCGTTCCCGGGGTGGACGACGGCGCACCGGACCTTGAAGCGGCCCTTGAAATGGTGCGCGGCATGCACGCGCTTGGCTACAAAGGCATGGTCCTGACGCCGCACGTCATGAGCGACCTCTACCCCAACTCGCCTGAAACGCTTCGCCCCGCCTTTGATTCTCTTCAAGCTGCAGTGGACCAAGCTCAACTCCCGGTGAAATTGAAGTTGGCCGCGGAATACCTCTTGGAGCCGGAATGCCTCGAACTCCTGCAATCGGGGGAGCTGTTGGCCTTTACGTGCGTCGACCAAGCAGGGAATGAGAAAGAGGTGGTGCTGATGGAGTTTGGGTTTCACCATGCGCCCCATGAAGACCTGGTGAAGGAATCGCTCTTTGCCGCCCAAACCCGCGGCCTCACCCCCCTCCTCGCCCACTGCGAGCGCTATCCCTACCTCCACAAAGAGGATGGACTGCTGGAATTGTGGCGCGAACGCGGGGGCTGGATGTCGGTCAACGCGGCGTCGCTCGCCGGAGCCTACGGACCGGAAACGCGCGACATGGCTAAGAAGTGCATGGACCGCGGTTGGGTGTCGTTCCTGTGCTCCGACGCGCACGGCATGCGGCACGTTCGGGCGCTCGAGGCGTTGGCGACGTCGAAAACGGTGGTGCGCTGGATGGCTTCAGGCCAAAGCCTTCACCGCGGCCTCGGGGCGTGAATTACCCGACCGGGGCGAGTTGAACGGTGAGGCCGTCGAGGTCGTCCGCCAAGTGGATTTGGCACCCCAGGCGGCTTTCCCCCGTGACGTTGAACGCCTCGTCGAGCATGTCTTCCTCGTCGTCCGACTTCTCTGGCAAATCGTGGTCGCTCTTGACGTACATGTGGCAGGAGGCGCACATGGCCATTCCCCCACACGTGCCTTCCACAGGCAATTCGGCGCTCTTGCAGAGCTCCATCATGTTCATCCCCATGTCGGTGGGCGCGTCCAACTCGTGGGCCTCGCCCTCGCGGTCAATGACCGTGACTTTGATCATGCTCATGCGGCGAAGGTAGGTCCAATCAGAATCCGCTCACGCCGTTCACCGTGGTGTACTTGAGCACCAGGTTTTTGTCGGGGTAGATGCGCTTGAACGCGCTTTGCACCATCAGCGTGGCTTCGTGGAAGCCGCACAGGATCAGCTTGAGCTTGCCAGGGTACGTGTTGATGTCCCCGATGGCGTAAATGCCAGGGACGTTGGTGCTGTAGTCGAACGTGTCGACCTCCACCGCGTTCTTGCTGATGTTGAGGTTCCAGTCGGCGATCGGTCCGAGCTTGGGGCTCAACCCAAACAGCGGCACCCAGTGGTCCGTCTCCAAAGTCATCTCGCCTTGCTGGCTGTGGTCCACGGTAAGGCGTTCGAGGGAATCGCCGCCGTCCACGCCAACAACTTCGGCGTTGGTGAGGAGCTTGATTTTGCCCTCTCCAGCGAGGTCCATGACCTTTTGGACGCTGTCGAGGTGCCCACGGAAGCCTTCCCGACGATGCACCAACGTCACTTCGCTGGCGACGCCGTCTGCAAGGAAAATGGTCCAGTCGAGGGCACTGTCGCCGCCGCCACTGATCACCACTTTCTTGTCGCGGTAGAACTCCGGATCCTTGATGATGTACTCGACGCCCTTGTCCTCGAAGTTGGCGAGGTTTTCAATGGGCGGCTTGCGCGGCTCAAAACATCCGAGCCCGCCCGCAATTGCGATGATGGGGGCGCGGTGCTTGGTGCCGCGATTGGTCGTGAGGATGAACTGATCCTCGTCGTCCTTCTCGATGGTCTCAGCGCGCTCTCCGAGGGTGAATCCGGGCTTGAACGGCTCCGCTTGTTCCATCAAACGATCCACCAGTTCGCCCGCCAAAATGGAGGGGTAGGCGGGGATGTCGTAGATGGGTTTTTTAGGGTAGATCTCCGAGCACTGACCACCCGCCTGAGGCAGGGCGTCAATAAGGTGGCAACGGAGTTTCAGAAGGCCGGCTTCAAACACGGTAAACAAACCGCAAGGACCGGCTCCGATGATCAGGATGTCAGTTTGGATCATGATGGGCGCAAAAGTACTCACGCAACAACGCACGTGGCATGGTGTTCAATCATATTCTCCTATTAAAATAGTAGGATTTATCGACAGCGGCAAGCCCCAACCTCAAAAAAGGTTGACGGCCTCAATGGCTGTCACCTCTGGAGCAGCCTTTTTCAGGGCCGATTCCACTCCGCCTTTGAGGGTCATGTGAATCATGGAACAGTCCGCGCAGGCACCCAACAATTCGATGCGCACCACCAAATCCGGCGTGATTTCCACCAACCGAATGTCCCCACCGTCCGCCTCGAGGTACGGGCGAAGCTCGTCCAAGGTGGATTCGATGCGTTGTTGGAGATCCGGCGCGGCCATGGGTCAGACGTCTTTTCCGAGTTGCTTCAGCAAGTTAGCGACGACGGCGCGAAACGCAGCCGCGGCTTCGCCGCTG
>JAQCBJ010000047.1 GCA_027621555.1 Bacteroidota bacterium
CTCGCACCCGCCGTAGTAGCGCTTGCGGGGAAGGCCCTCGGCGTACTTGTTGGTGAGGATGCTGCCTTGCGCTGCCATGACAGCGTCGCTGGTGTAGTTCTCGGAGGCGATGAGCTCCGCGCCTTCGACTTGGCGGACGCGTTCGCGCTCCACAATCGCGGCAATCTCCGGGTCGCGATGCAGCGCTTCGAGGGCTGCCGTGGACGCTTGGGGGGTGGTCGTTGCGTTCATTTGGGCTCAAAAATAAACCGCCCACTCAACGCACCGCACGGATGTGAACAAAACGCGACAATCTTCGTACACGAATCAATGCGTGCGTAATTGCCGTTCCATTTGTACCTTGGCCCCATGCAATTCAACTTGCTCAAATCCTTGATGTTCGCAGGCGCTTTGGCGCTCGCTGCTGCCCCCCAAAGCGGGAAGGCCCAATACGCCTTGGACTGCGGGTTTGCGATTGGCACCGCCAACTACCTCGGAGACATTGGAGGAGAGCAACTGACGCGGCAAGATTTCGCTGCGGACTTGCACTACGGCCAAACCAAGCTCTCCAGCCACGTGTTCGTTCGTTACCGCCTCAACAGCACGTTCGCCATCAAGGGGCAGCTGGGCACGGTTTACCTCGAAGATTTCGACAACCTTTCGACGAACCCTGCGCGGATGACGCGGAACGCGCACTTCCGCAATTACGTGAACGAATTGAGCCTGCGTGGAGAAGTCAACCTCTTCTCACGCCCCATGATCACGCGCTACACCAGCAAATTGCGGGTCGGCGTGAACACCTATGCCATGCTCGGCGTCACGGGCATTTTCCACAACCCTCAAGCGCAACTCAACCGCGACGCGGCCGAATACCACTACGCTCAGGGCAACATCACCACGAACCCGTCGCAACTCAACTACGACCGGTGGTACGACTTGCGCGAGGTGGGCACGGAAAAATTAACCTACGGCAGCGCTGCGCTGGGCTTCCCCCTCGGTTTGGGCGCTTCGTTCATGGTGAACTACCAATTCCGCGTTGGATTGGAATTTGTTTGGAACCTCACTCTGACGGATTACTTGGACGACGTGAGCTACACCTACGCGGACCCTTCTGGTTTGGATGACATTGGCCTGATCCTCAGCCAACCCTCCTCCGCCGTAGTGGCCGAAGCTGCCGGAGTGGACAACCCTGAAGCATTCTTGAACAGTTTCCGTTGGGACGCCGCCTACGAAAGCCCCCGCGGAAACCCCGACAAAAACGACACGTACGGGACGCTTCAGGTGACGGTGAGCAAAGTGGTGATGGGTTCGAGCAACTTCCGTCGCAACAACTACTACAACAAGCGCAAGACCGTCAAGCGCAAGCCAAGCCGCAAGCCTGGCAACAGCCGCATGGGACGCGGTCGGGCGAAGTTCTAAGGGCCGGAATAAAAGTGGGCGCGAGCGCCCCTGCACCTGTTTATGAAGGTGTGCTTCAAGTTTGTATGTGAGGATGGAGCGCCTCGGGTGGAGGCGTAAGTTTGGGCTGTGGCTACCAACGCGCTTTCTCGGTCGACCTCGCCGTACCTCTTGCAGCACCAGCACAATCCTGTGGACTGGTTGCCGTGGGGAAACGAAGCGTGGGCGCAGGCCAAATCGGAAGGCAAGCTCGTCATCGTCAGCGTGGGCTACAGCGCCTGCCACTGGTGCCACGTCATGGAACACGAAACCTTTGAGGACGAGGAGGCGGCCGCTTTCATGAATGTCCATTTCGTGAGCATCAAAGTGGACCGCGAGGAGCGGCCCGACGTGGATCAGGTCTACATGGACGCCGTGCAACTCATGACCAAGCGCGGCGGGTGGCCCTTGAATTGTGTGGCGTTGCCGGACGGGCGGCCGATTTGGGGTGGGACGTATTTCCCCAAAGAGCGATGGCTCGCCGGACTGAATGCGGTCCTCGAAGTGTGGCGGGAGGAGCCGGCCAAAGTCGAGGCGTACGCCGAACAGCTCGCACAGGCCGTGGCGGCGATGGACGACGCTGGAGGAGGCGGAAAGCTCAACGGCGGTTTGGTTGCGGACGATGGCCAGGATGACCTTGTGCAACGAGTGGACCAACAGGTATTGGAAGGGCTCGCGAATTGGAGCCGCGCCTGGGACCCCGTCCACGGTGGAACGTTGGGGGCACCCAAGTTTCCCCTCCCCTGCCAGATCGACTTCTTGCTTCGATTGAACGATGGCGGCGACTGGATGTCCGAGTGGGAGCAACGCGCGGGCGAACAGGCACGGCGCACCCTACGCGCCTTGGAGCGCGGCGGCATCCACGACCACGTGGGTGGCGGGTTTTCCCGCTACAGTGTCGACGAGCGGTGGCACGTGTCCCACTTCGAAAAGATGCTTTACGACAACGCCCAACTGCTGGCATGTCTCGCCTACGCCTGGGTCCGGCAACCGTACCCGTCTTTGGAGCGCGCTGCGGAGGGCATCGTGCGGTTTCTTGAGCGAGAGTTGGACGACCCGAGTGGGGGATTCAAGTCGGCGATGGACGCGGACAGCGACGGTGCGGAAGGCACCTATTACGTGTGGCGTGAGGCGGATTTGGAAGCGGCTTTGCCTGAGGAGGAACTGCGTGACAAGGTGAAGAACGTGTTCGATGTGGGTGGCCGGAGCCTTTGGGAGGACGGTGCGAACGTGCTGATGAGGAGGCGCGATCGGGAAGGGGAATATTGGGGCGATGCTGCATTGAGAGGTCGCGTGGAAGACGCGTTGCAACGGATGTCGGAATGGCGAGACAGCGAGGCGAGCGGACGTTCGAAGCCTGGGGTGGACGACAAGGTGCTCACGGCGTGGACAGCCCTGGCGGTGACAGGGTTGGCGCGGGCGGGGCGCGCGATGGGAAGGACGGAGTGGGTGGCGCGAGCCGAGCGCGGGGCGAAGTTTTTGCGGGACGTCGCGCGCGTGCCGGGCGAGCCGGAGTTGCTTCGAAGGACCTGGCATCCCAAGGGAGGGCCGGACACGGAGGGGTTTGCCGAGGATTATGCTCTGGCCGTGGAGGCGATGCTGGAAGTGCATCAGGCGACGGGCGAACGGGCATGGCGGGACGAGGCCCGAGCGTTGATGGCCACGGCGCTAGATCGGTTTTACGACGAGGCGACGGGGACGTTTTGGTTCACGGCACGTGGAGGCGAGGCGCTGTTCGCCAAGAAGCAGAGCACGGACGACAGCGTGATTCCCTCGGCAAACGCGACGTTGGCGTCGTGCCTTTGGCGCCTCGGCTGGGCGTGCGACATCTCGGCCTGGCGGGCGATGGCACGCGACATGACGGCGCGGCACCTGCTCGGAACGCCGCATTTGGACCGGGCGACGAAGTGGGCCGCGGCTTGGGCGGACATGCGGAGTGCGTTTGGGACGGTGGTGATTGCCGCCCCAGACTTGGCGCGAGGAAAGACGGAGTTGAGAGCGTGGTGGAAAGCCGCGAGGCCTGGAACGTGGGTGGAAGTGGTGACGCCGGAGGCTGCCAACATGCCGACGTGGATGGAAGGGAAAAAGCCTTCGCCGGGCGATGCGGTGCGGTGGTATGTTTGTGTGGAAGGTGCGTGCAGTTTGCCGTGCGACGACGCCGATGAAGCTTGGAAACAATTCCAATCCATGAAGCCTTGAACCTCTTCCCGACACGGAGCCTCTCCCCAACATGCGCACTGCAAAGCCTTGGCCGGGGAATCCGAAGCTGGATGCTGGCGGGGGTGTTCTTGGGATTGGGGATTGGAGCGACGGGTGAGGTTTGGGGCCAATTGGAGAGCATGTCTCGGAGCGAACGCAAGGCGGAGGAGCGACGGATGAAGGAAATGGCCAAAGCCGAGAAAAAGGCGATGAAGGAGTTCGAAAAGAACTACAAGGAGCTGCAGGAAAGGCATTACAAGTTCCAGCAAACGGGGCGCGAGAAGAACATCGTCGTCCCAGACGGGCAGGACAAAAGCACGACCCGAAAGCACAAAAACCACCAGAAGGACAACGTCAAGAAGCGGATGCGGAAAGGGCAGCAAAAAGCGCGCAAACATCGGGACGGAAGGGCGGTTTCCTGGTGGCGCCGGCTTTGGGTGAGAAGGTCCTGGAAAAAGCACTGAATTCGCGGGTTTCGAACGGGGCGAGGACGAGGAGAAAACGCCCATTCCCTTGGTTTGCAACGTCTTTGCACAATTTAGCGTTCTCAGTAGGGTTGGCCTATATTTGGCCCCTATACCTGTATTGCCTGAAAATTCTAGACGCATGATGCGGTTTGCAACGATTTTGGGGGCGCTCCTGATGAGCTTCAGCGCGGTCGCGCAAGTGGGCCAAGGAACGCTGAAAGGACGCGTGACGGACTTCGACACGAAAGACGCCCTCCCCTTTGCCAGTGTGGTTTTGTTCCTGAACGGGAACCAAGTCGCGGGCACCAACACCGACTTTGATGGGGAGTACACCATCAAGCCCATTCAGCCGGGTACGTACGACGTGCTCTTCAGCTTCGTGGGATACCAGTCCAAAAAAGTGACCGGTGTGAAGATCACCGCCAACAAAATCCAGTTTGTGAACTCCGAGCTCGGCGCGGGGGTCATGATGGAGGAGGCGGAAGTGGTCGAGTACTCCGTGCCTTTGATTGACAAGGACGGTGGCGCCTCAGGTGGCACGGTCAGCCGCGAAGACATCGACAAGCTTCCCGGACGTTCGGCCACGAGCATCGCCTCGACGGTGGCTGGTGCCAGCACGGCGGGAACCGACGGAGGCGTGAGCATCCGCGGTGCACGTACATCCTCCACGTGGTACTACATCGACGGGATCAAGGTTCGCGGTTCGTCCGCCCTTCCGAAGTCGGCCATCGAAGAAGTCCAAGTGGTGACGGGCGGCATCCCCGCCAACATCGGTGACGCGACGGGGGGTGTGATCAACATCTCGCTCCGGAACTCAAGCCGCACGTGGTTCGGTGGCGGTGAAATCATCACCTCCGGATTGCCCACGGCGGAGTCGGCCATCGGCCTCGACAAGTTTGGGTACAACCTCGCGGAAGCTTCAGCATCCGGTCCCATCGCGTGGCGCAAGGACGCGGAAGGCAACAAGACCGACCCGCTTCTCGGATTGTTCCTCTCCGGCAACTACACTTACCAGAAGGACACGCGTCCCACGTTTGGTGGTGTGTACCGCATGACAGACAGCGCGCGCGCTGAGATTTTGGCCAACCCCTTGCGCCAGAACATCAGCTCGTCCGGTGAAATCAACGGTGCCCTCTTCAACGCGGACTTCCTCACGCCTGCCGACTTCACGCGCACGCCCACTCGCTTGAACGCGTCCAACCAAAACGCCAACCTCGTGGCCAAAATCGACGTCAATACCAACGAGACGACGAGCCTGACCATCGGTGCAACAGGCGCCTTGGGACGCAACAACGAATTTGACCGCCGTCGCTCCCTGATGAACTGGGAGAACAACAACCAAACCACGAGCCTGGACTGGCGTGGGTACGTGAAGTTCTCTCAACGCTTCGTGGACGAAGAAGGCGAGCAGAGCAGCGGTGGATTGAAGAACGTTTTCTACTCCATCATGGCGGACTTCTCGCAGAGCTACTTCAAGCGTGAGGACGCCACCCACGGCGACGACTTCTTCAAGTACGGACACGTCGGGAAATTTGACATCTACCAGCAAAACAGCTACGCCTACAACCCGGTTTCTGGACGGTACGTCCACAACGGCTGGCAGGACACGCTCGTCACGTTCGAAGCCTCGCCCTACAACCCCGAGCTCGCGGCCATCAACTCGCAGTACTTCTCGTTGTTCGACAACAACCCTTCCATCTCCTTTGGACCAGGCAACTCTGTGGTTTTTGAGCCAGGGCCCTACACGAGCCTGCTCGAAGTCCAAAACGGCAACGCCCTCTTGAACGGCCAAAGCCCAGCTCGGACTTATGGTCTTTGGGATTACGTGGGCGCGCAGGGAAACAGCTACGGCGTCAGCAACAACACGCAATTCCGCGTGAGTGCTGCCGGTTCAGGCGACATCGGCGACCACGCGTTGCAGATGGGCTTCGAATACGAACAACGTCGCGACGCCTTCTTCTCGTTGAGCCCCATTGGGTTGTGGACGTTGGCGCGTTTGACGACGAACTCGCACATCAAAGAGATCGACACGTCTGACAGCACGGTCACCAACGTCGGTACGGATTACTACGTGACGTACGACCGCCTGTTGGGGGACAACCAGTTCGAATTCGACTACAACTTGCGCCAAGAGCTCGGTGCAGGGGAGCGCGAGCTGATCAACATCGACGCGATCGACCCCAATTTCTTCACGCTGGACATGTTTGGCGCGGACGACCTCCTCAACCAAGGAAGCAACTACGTGAACTACCGTGGTTTCGACCCCTATGGGAACCGCGTAAATGGACGCCCGACCATCGAAGACTTCTTCAATGAAACACGCACCGTCGGTAGCCGTGAGTTCAACACCCGCCCCATCGGAGCGTATGAACCGATTTACATCGCGGGTTACATCATGGACAAGTTCACGTTTGACGACATCATCTTCAACGTGGGTCTTCGCGTCGACCGTTTTGATGCCAACCAGCCTGTGTTGAAGGACCCCTACGTGGTGGGCCAGTCTTACAGCGTGGGCGACATCCGCGGCGAGCTCATCGACCAATTGGGTGGCAACAGCGTCATTCCAGAAAACATCGGAGACGATTTCACGGTGTACACCGACGCCTTGGAAGACCCAAGCGCCATTGTGGGTTACCGAGACGGTGACACCTGGTACAACGCCCAAGGGACGGAGATTTCCGACCCCGACATCCTCGCGGTCAACACGGCCTATCCAGCTCCTTGGCTGAAGCCCAACGAAAACGCCACAGGCGACGACCCTTACGAGTTGACGTCAGAAGCGTTCCGGGATTACAATCCGGCGGTGAACATCATGCCTCGCGTGTCGTTCTCCTTCAACATCAGTGACGAAGCGGTCTTCTTCGCTCACTACGACATTCTGACGCAACGTCCCTCTTCGAACAACGAGTTCTCTCCCATCGACTACTTGTTCTTGGAGAGCCGCAACGATTTGATTTCGAACCCTGACCTGCGCCCTGAGAAGACCATCGACTACGAATTGGGCTTCCAGCAGGTGTTGACCAAAACGTCCAGCCTGAAGATCTCCGCGTACTACAAGGAGATGCGTGACATGATCCAGGTTCGCAACTTTACGGGAGCGTACCCACGGCCTTACAAGGCGTTTGGCAACCTCGACTTTGGTACGGTCAAAGGATTCACGGTTGGTTACGACCTCCGTCGCACGGGCAACGTTCGCTTGAACGCGAACTACACGTTGCAGTTCGCCGACGGTACCGGTTCCACGACCTCGACGGCCCTTGCCTTGATCAACGCTGGTCTTCCCAACCTTCGTTCGATCAACCCGTTCAATTACGACCAGCGTCACCGCATTGTGGCGAACGTGGACTACCGCTACGGTTCCGGAGAGAGCTACAACGGTCCGATTGCCAACATCGGTGGCAAGGAGCGTCAGTTGTTCGCCAACACGGGCTTGAACTTCATCGCCAACCTCGGCTCAGGAACGCCTTACACAGCGTCCACAATCGCCACGCCAATTACGGGTGAAATCAGCCCGTCGACGGAAGGCTCCATCAACGGCAGCCGCTTGCCTTGGCAGTTCAGCCTGGACGCCAACTTGGACAAGAACTTCACCATCACCTACGGAGGAAATGACAGCGGCGCTTCAACGATGGGTGGAGGGGGAAGTGCTCCCTCACAAGCCAAAACCACCAACCTCAACGTGTACTTGTGGGTGAGCAACGTGCTGAATACGCGCAACATCAACTCCGTGTACCGATTCACAGGGGTCTCTGACGACGACGGCTACTTGGCTGCGGCGCAGTACCAACCTCTCATCAACAGCCAAAACGACCCGAGCGCTTTCCGCAACTACTACCGCATGTTTGTGGACAACCCCTTCAACTTGGGATTGCCTCGCACCATGCGTTTGGGTGTCAAGTTTGACTTCTGATCATGCCAAGCAAGCAGATGAACCGCATACTTTCTTTTACCGCCCTTTGTTTGATGGCCTCCACCGCGTGGGGGTACAAATACGTGGGTGCCGGCACGCCCGGTGAGACCGCAGGAAGCAACACGCAACCGGCCCTTCGCGCCGCGGCATGCGCTCCTGCCACAGGATTGCGCGACCTGGAATGGAACAACGTTCGCGCGTTGATTGAAACGGGCGGCTCGCTTTGGCAGGACCGCGCCACGGGCCAAGCCTCCTACGAAGTACCGAAGGGCGGAGGCATCAGCTCCCTCTATGCGGGTGCGCTTTGGATGGGCGGGATCAGCCCGGACCAGCAATTGAAGCTCGCTGCTTTGACGTTCCGCAACAGCGGAAACGACTACTGGACGGGTCCATTGACCAACGACGGCTCGGCTGAAATCGATGCTGAGGTGTGCAACGCGTACGACGAGTTCTTCGTGTCGACGCGTGCAGATGCCCAGCGCCACCGCCAGTACTTCGACGCGGTTGCTGCCGGGACGGTGGACGAGGAGTTCCCCGAAGGATACGCCCTCCCCTCCTACTTCCGCGACTACCCTGCCCACGGCAGCACCGAGGCCAACCAAGATTACTATCTCGCGCCGTTTAAGGACTACGACGGGGACGGATTCTACTCTCCCGACAACGGCGACTACCCGTGGTACGACTTCCTGCAGGAGATCGACTGCGCCAACCGGAAGCGCGAAGACATCGTGCCGCTCTACGGTGACCGCAACTTCTACTGGATCTTCAACGACAAGGGCAACGTGCACTCGGAGTCGCAAGGCGAGCCGATTGGCATGGAGATTCGCGCGCAAGCGTTCGCGTTCTCGACCAACGACGAGGTCAACAACATGACCTTCCACAACTACGTCTTGATCAACCAAGGAACCCAAACCCTGGCCAACACCTACTTTGGAGTGTGGGTCGATGCCGACGTGGGAACGGCCACAGACGACTACGTGGGGTGTGACGTGCAGCGTGGTTTGGGCTACAGCTACAACGGTGACGCGGTGGACGAGCCTTCTTCCAGCTCTCAAGGCTACGGCGAGAACCCACCGGCGGTCGGAATTGACTTCTTCGAAGGTCCTTACCAAGATTCGGACAGCATCGACAACCCCCTGACGACCAACTTCTCAAACGCCATCGACTCTCTCGGCATCCCCTACGACGGAATCGGCATCGGGTATGGCGACGGGGTGGTCGACAACGAGCGCTTCGGGATGCGCCGTTTTGTCTACTACAACAACTCTGGGAACCAGATCAACGGCGAGCCCGTGACCCCGCTTCACTTCTACAACTACATGAACGGGATTTGGAAGAACGGTCAGAAGATGGCGTACGGCGGTGACGGCGTGAGCGCGGCGACCGGAGCCAACCTCGACATCGAAGCCGACTACATGTTCCCTGGAGACACCGACCCCTTCAACTGGGGCACCGGCGGCACTCCGGTAGAGCCTTGGACCGAGGTCACCTCTGGCAACCCCCCTGCCGACCGTCGTTTCATTCAGGCGGCAGGACCGTTTACGTTGGAGCCTGGAGACTACAACAACATCACGATGGGTGTGGTTTGGGCACGTGCCTCAGCGGGTGACCCCGAGGAGAGCGTCAAGCTCATGCGCATTGCGGACGACAAGGCTCAAGCGTTGTTTGACAACTGCTTTGAAATCGTCTCCGGTCCAGATGCCCCTGACGTGGCGGTCCAGGAGCTTGAGAACGAGCTCATCCTCTACTTGACGAACAACAACCCGCTGTCCAACAACTTCCGCGAAAACTACCTCCAGTTCGATCCAGGAATCCCCAAGTTTGACATCAACGGCAACCAGTATGACAGCTTGAGCCGCTCATACACGTTCGAAGGGTACCAGATTTACCAACTCGCCAACAGCGAAGTGTCCCCCGCCGATTTGAGTGACATCGACCAAGCACGTTTGATTTTCCAATGCGACGTGGCGAATGAATTGGATGTTGTCGTGAACTACGTTCAAGACACGGAAATGGACTTGCCAGTTCCAACCCTCATGGCGAACGGTGCCAACGAGGGTGTCGAACACAGCTTCCGCGTGACGAAGGACGCGTTCGCTCAAGGCGACAACGCCCTTGTGAACCACAAGACGTACTACTTCATGGCCTTGGCCTACGGCTACAACAACTACGAAGATTACGACCCCAACACCGGTGCCGGTCAAGACGTCCAGTACAAAGCTTCGCGCAAGGCGGCTGTAGGCTCGATTCGGGTGTACAGCGGCACGCCTCACAAGCCCACGCCGGAGAGCGGCGGTTTGATCCAGGCTGCGGCCTACGGCGACGGAGTGACCCTGCGTCGCTTGGAAGGCCAAGGCAACGGCCTCAACGACCTCGCCTTGACGCCTGAAAGCGAAGAAGCCTTGGTGAACAGCCCCAACGGCAAGCTTCCCGAGGTGACCTACCAAGGTGGCATGGGCCCTGTGTCGGTGCGCGTGGTGGATCCGCTCTCCGTGCCTGACGCGGAGTTTGAGCTGCGCGTGCTCGGCGAGGCGGGCAGCCTTTCGTCGGGTGAAGATGTGGAGTGGGTCTTGACGAACCTCTCCATGCTTGACACGGCGACGACGGCGAGCGACTCGGCCAGGGCCATCGTGACGAGCGACCGCACCATCGACGTGTTGAACGAGCAACTCGTGCTCGAATGGGGCTTGGGCGTGACGGTCCACCAGCAGGTGTACCCGTCGACGGCCGACGTGGCCACGCCGCTTGGCGCGTCCATCACGTTTGCGAACCCGCAGCAACCCTGGCTCTTGGGCTTCCCTGACGGCGAGGGCTTCACCACCAACAACTGGATCCGTTCCGGCACCCAGGCTGGCGACGACACCTCTCCGTATGAGCTCGTGTACAACGACCTGATGGACGAGGACGAGGTCTACGAAGGCTTCCTCGGAGGCACGTGGGCACCCTACTGCGTGGTGGCCGCCACCGAATCGGACGTCGAAGACCCTGCTACGGGTGTGACGTACGAATACACGCCGCTCTACGCGCCGACGCGCGGCGGCTTGCAACGCCTGCAGCAGTGGAACACGCCTGAGTCGACGACCAGCGTCGACGTGGTGTTCACCAGCGACCGCGACAAGTGGACGCGTTGCCCCGTCCTGGAGATGCAGCCCAACGAAGACTTGGCTGAAAATGCGTTCAACACGCAGGTCGACTTCAACAAGATGGTCCTGAGGCAGCACGCCTCGGTGGACAAGCGCGGCCGCACAGCCGCTGAAGGGGGCAACGCCGCCGAGGCCAACCTCACCAACAACTTCGGCATGGGTTGGTTCCCCGGTTACGCCATCGACCTCACTACGGGTGAGCGCCTCAACATGGCCTTCGGGGAGGATTCTTGGTTGAGCGCCGACAACGGCAAGGACATGATTTGGAACCCGTCGTCCAACTTCCAATATGCGGGTGGACAGCACTGGATCTACGTCTTCAAGAACGGTCAGGCGGCGTCCGGACAGGACAACCGCATGCCTGCTTACGACAAGGGCCAGTTCATCGTCACCAACTTGGTGGACGAGCAAATCCCCAACCCGAGCACCTCGGACGAACGCCGCGTCTTCCGCGACTGCGCGTGGGTCGGTTCAGCACTCAGCAACCCCGACTTCCCGATGCTGTCGGTGGAGGAAGGGCTCATCCCCAACGAAACCCGCGTGAGCTTGCGCGTGGCGCGCTCGTACGACAAGTACAGCAACGTCGTCATCGACACCGACAACGTCGACAACGCGCAAAACAACTGGGACCCTCTCTACCGCTTCTCCACGGCCGACGTGGCCACCAAGACGGACCAAAACCCCGTCCTGGTCGAGATGC
>JAQCBJ010000048.1 GCA_027621555.1 Bacteroidota bacterium
ACCGTCGACAAGGCGGACGTGCCCAACATCAAGCGTCAGTTGTTGGTCTGATCGACCAACCAAAGACACTGGTTTGTTTCACCCGGTGTTTGGCTCTTCAAGTGTGAACGTCTGTTCGCCGCCAACCACCAAACAAGAACACAGAAATGCCAAGATCAAAAAACTCAGTGGCCTCACGCGCTCGTCGCAAGAAGGTCCTCAAGATGGCCAAGGGCTACTACGGTGCCCGCAAAAACGTTTGGACGGTCGCGAAAAACGCCGTCGAAAAAGGCCTCCAATACGCATACGTCGGACGTAAGCTTCGCAAGCGTCAATTCCGCAGCTTGTGGATTCAGCGCATCAACGCAGGCGCTCGCCAGCACGGCATGTCCTACAGTGCATTCATGGGTCAGTTGTCCAAGTCGGGCATCGAACTCAACCGCAAGGTCCTCGCTGACCTCGCCATGAACCACCCGGACGCCTTCAAGGCTGTGGTGGATCAGATCAAAAAATAAGACTTCAACACCTGTGGTGGGTGCATAAGAAGGGCGGTCCAAGTGGACCGCCCTTTTTCGTGTGTTCAGATGCGATTGCAGCTCAGCGGTCCAAGACGCGTTCAAGGGCGATGGCCGCTGCGGTGTAGTCTGGGCGGATGCGCAAAGCTTCACGGTAGTCCAGTTCGGCTTGGTCAGGCTGGTTCAAGCTCTCCAACGCGAGTCCTCGGTTGAAGAACGCCTGGTGGTAGTAGGGCAGGGCGTCAATGGCTTGGCTGAAATGGTGCACCGCGCTGTCGTAGGCCTGCAGGAATTCCAAGTGGATGTAGCCTCGGTTGAAAGCGGCGGCGGCGTTGGACGGATCGATGCGCGAGATGTTCTGGTACAAGTCGAGCGCTCGATTCAAGTAAGGCCGGGTGGTAGGTTGGTGCTCTTGGAGGAAATAGGCGAGGTTGTATTTCGCTTCCACACTTCGAGGCTGGAGTTCCATGGCCGTGGTGAAGTAACCGATGGCCAGGGTGTCGTTTTCCATGGCGTAGGCGAGGCCGAGCGCAATAAAGCCGTCGAAGAAATTGGGGTTGACTTCGACGGCGGTTTGAAAGGAGCTCTTGGCGTTCTCGGCATTTCCTTGCTCGCGGTAGATCATGCCCTTCATCCAATAGGCTTCGTGGTTGAGGGCGTCGATTCGGAGCACGTCATTCAAGCGCGAGAACGCTTCAGGGTATTGGCGAAGATGGATGTGCATCTCCGATCGCCGAAGCAAACAGGGGATGTGGTCGGGAGAGACGTCAAGGCAAGCGTCCAGATGCTCGATGCAGGGCTCAAAGGCTTGAGTGAGGTAGAGCGCGTCGGCTTTGGCGGACCACGCTGGCGCGTGGGTGGAGTCGGCTTCGAGGGCCAAGTTCAAATCTTGGAGACCTTCGGAGATCCGGCCGCGGCGCAAATGCCACGCCGCGCGATCCACGTATCGCGATGGGTCGTTGGGGGCTTCGACGATGCGGTCGCTCCAGTGCTGCGCACTGTCGGAAAGGGCATCGGATGTGGTGGGTGGGGCGTCCTTGGGCGGTGTGTCACAGCCCACAAAGGCCAAAGCGAGGAGGCACAAGGCCACCCCGCTTTGGATGTGAAGGTTGAATTGGGCTCGGTGCCGAATCATGCAAAGGCTTCTTCCGGAGCTGCTTGCTCTTCGGCAGCTTTGGTGGGTTGAACGGCTTCCTTGATTTTGGCTTCGAGTTCCTCCATCAATTCGGGGTTGTCCGAAAGGAGGTTTTTGACGGCGTCGCGGCCTTGGCCCAATTTGGTATCTCCATAGGAGAACCAGGACCCGCTCTTCTTCACGATGCCGTGGTCAACGCCGAGGTCGATGATTTCACCCGTCTTCGAAATGCCCTCGCCGTACATGATGTCAAACTCGGCGCGACGGAAGGGGGGAGCCACCTTGTTCTTGACAACCTTGACCTTGGTGCGGTTGCCGTTGACGACGTCGCCGTCTTTGATTTGCGTGGAGCGACGAATGTCGAGGCGCACGGAAGAGTAAAACTTCAGGGCGTTTCCACCCGTCGTGGTTTCAGGATTGCCAAACATCACCCCGATCTTTTCGCGAAGCTGGTTGATGAAGATGCAGCAGCAGCCTGTCTTGCTGATGGTGCCTGTGAGTTTGCGCAATGCCTTGGACATCAGCCGTGCTTGGAGGCCTACCGAGCTGTCTGACATCTCGCCCTCGATTTCCGCGCGCGGTGTGAGTGCCGCCACAGAGTCAATCACGATGAGGTCGATGGCACCTGATCGAATCAGGTTGTCCGCAATTTCGAGCGCTTGCTCTCCGTTGTCAGGCTGAGAAATGAGGAGGTTCTCGGTATCCACACCGAGGTTTTCAGCGTAGAATTTGTCAAAGGCGTGCTCCGCGTCGACAATGGCGCAGATGCCACCCGCTTTTTGACATTCCGCAATGGCGTGGATGGCCAAAGTGGTCTTTCCTGAAGATTCGGGGCCGTAGATCTCCACGACGCGGCCCTTGGGGTAACCGCCTATGCCGAGCGCGAGGTCCAGGGTCAAGCTTCCGCTGGGGATGAAGTCCACTTTTTCCACCGCCTCGTCTCCGAGTTTCATCACGGTGCCTTTGCCGTACGTCTTGTCCAGTCGATCCATCGTCAACTGGAGGGCTTTGAGTTTGTCTGCGTTTACCGCCATGTCAATTGGTTTTGAGCGAAGGTATTTGAGTGACTCCGTAATGGACTTACGGAGGGGGTGGTGTTTTGTCCACGGTTGACAAAAAACAATGAACGACGCCCGTGAACAGAGCGATTGGGGGGCTCTTGGCGTTAGGATTCGGGGTGGAGAATTTCCTCGGCGTGGGCTTTCACCTTGGGCTTGGCGATCACTTGTTCGAGGGTGCCATTCTCGTCGACGACGAAGGTGGTGCGGTGGGTGCCGTCGAATTCGCGGCCCATGAATTTCTTCGGCCCCCATACCCCGTAGGCGTGATGCACGCTCAAATCCTCGTCGCACAACAAGTCAAACTTCAAGCTGAACTTGTCGATGAATTTGTGGTGAGACTTCGCAGGGTCCTTGCTCACGCCGAGGACTTTGTAGCCGGCGTTGGCGAGAGCGTCAAGGTTGTCGTTGAGGTTGCAGGCCTGCGACGTGCAGCCAGGCGTGTTGTCCTTGGGGTAAAAGTAGAGGACGAGTTTGGAACCCTTGAACTCGTCGAGGGTACGAACGTTGCCGTTTTGGTCTGGGGCGGAGAACGCGGGAGCCTTGTCGCCGGTGCTCAGGGGAGAAATCGTCTTGGCCATACCTCAAAGAACACGCGAATGCCTGCGAGGTTTGCCGGCTCTGCGTCCTAATTTTCCCCTCCGTGTCCACAACTGCGTCTACAACCCCAACCTTTGTCGAGGTGGTGGTGCCCTTGGCATTACCCAAGACGCTGACGTACAGATGGTTTGGAGCGGGTGAGGTGGCGCCGAGCGTGGGGACACGCGTGGTGGTGCCCTTGGGGAACAAGAAGTGGACGGGTGTCGTTTGGGAAGTTCATCAGAACGCTCCGACCGGATATGTGGCCAAAGAAGTGGAGGCGGTCGTGGACGATGCGCCGGTGATTACGGAGGCGCAACGCGACATGTTCACGTGGATGGCGCAGCACTACATGTGCTCGCTGGGCGACATGGTCAGCGCCGCGCTCCCGGCCGGGATGAAGCTCGAGAGCACCACCCAAATCGTCTTGCACCCAGACGCAGAAAATGCCTCCGAGGACGGGTTGGACGAGGCGGCGATGACGTTGCTCGATGCGCTGCATGTCCGGGACGAACTGAGCCTGCGCGAGTGCGCGGAGTTGTTGGGGGTGAAGCATCCCCAGCGCGTGATCAAGACCCTGATCCAGCGAGGACTGGCCTTGGCCAAGGAGGAATTGGCGGAGCGCGTCAAGCCGAAGAAGGTGGCGTGGGTGCGCATCGCGGACGACGTGAGTGAGGAGGAGCTGTCCGCCGCGTTGGCGTGGGCCGGGGTCAAGGCCGTGGCGATGGAGCGGCTGCTCCTGGCTGTGGTGGAAGCCGAGGGCGAACTGCCCAAGGTTCAAGCCCAAAAGCGAAGCCGCACCGACGCCTCCACGGTCCAGAAATGGGTGGAGCGTGGCATCCTCGACGTGGAGGAGCGGGAATCGGCACGGCCGAGTCGTCCGGGCACCGCGACCCTTCCCGTCCTGTCCGAAGCCCAGGCGAAGGCCTACAACCAGGTGCATGCCGGGCTCGTTTCGCGCAAGCCGGTGTTGTTGCATGGCGTGACGGGGTCGGGCAAGACCGAGATCTACACGCACCTGATCGCCGAAGCCTTGGCGGCCGGACAGCAGGTCCTGTTCCTCGTCCCGGAAATCGCCTTGACGACGCAATTGATCGAGCGGCTGAGGAAGTTTTTTGGGGACGTCGTGCACGTCTACCACAGCCGGTTCTCTGACCGGGAGCGCACCGAGACGTGGATGCAGGTGTTGGAGCCCAAAGCCGGGCAGTTGATTGTGGGGGCGAGGTCGGCCGTGCTGCTTCCCTTGCCCAAACTCGGTCTGGTCGTCGTGGACGAAGAGCACGAACCGAGCTTCAAGCAGCACGATCCGGCGCCTCGATACCACGCGCGCGACGTAACGCTTTGGATGGCGGCGCGCCAGCACGTGCCCTTGGTTTTGGGGTCCGCTACGCCCGCTGTAGAAACCCAGTGGCTCGGCCAGCAAGGCCAAATCGAGGTGGTGCCCCTCACCGAACGGTTTGGGGGGGCGATGCTTCCGGAGATTTTCATTGCCGACCTGCGCAAGGAGCACAAGCAGCGGAGCATGCGCGGCGGCTTCAGCAAGATGCTGCGCGACGAAATGGAGGCGACGATGAAGGATGGGCGGCAGGTCATCCTGTTTCAAAACCGCCGCGGCTACGCACCGGCTTACCAATGCGCGCAATGCGGCCACGCCACGTCGTGCGAGCGGTGTGACATTCCGCTCGTGGTGCACAAGACCCTGGGCGGCCTGCACTGCCACCACTGCGGGTACCATGAACGCCCAGCGCCCACCACGTGCATCGCCTGTGGAAGCACCGCCCTCAAAGCCCAGGGCCTTGGGACGGAACGCATTGAGGAAGAGCTCGCCGAGTTGTTCCCCACGGCCCGCGTCGCACGCATGGACCTCGACACGACCCGCAAAAAATCGGCGCACGCCAAGCTCCTCGAAGCCTTCGCCGACCAGGAATACGACATCCTCGTCGGCACCCAAATGGTCTCGAAGGGCCTCGATTTTGCCAACGTGGGCTTGGTCGGGGTGATGTCTGCGGACCGCATGTTGACGTTCCCGGACTTCCGGTCTTTCGAACGCGCGTACCAAATGCTGACCCAAGTGGCGGGACGTGCCGGCAGGTCGGGGGAGGGAGCGCGCGGCAAGGTCGTGATCCAGTCGTTCAGCGCGGACCATTGGTTGTTGCACCACGTGGTGGATCACGACCACGGCGCGCTGGTGCGTCGGGAGCTGATCGAGCGCCAGACCTACCAATACCCGCCCTACGTTCGGATGATCCGCCTGACGCTCAAACACGGCGACGCCCAGCGCGTCGAGGCCGGCGCAGCCGTCCTGGCCGCGCGGTTGCACCAACGCTTCGGGGAACGCGTCCTCGGCCCCGACACCCCCGCCTTGTCGCGCATCAACGACCAGCACATTCGGCAGCTCACGTTGAAGTTCGAGCGGGCCCTTGCGCCCTCGCAGTACCGCCCGCTTTTGCACGCGGACCTCGACGAATTCAGCACCGACGCCCGTTGGAAGCGCCTGCGCGTCACGGTCGACGTCGACCCGGCCTAAGCCTAGGGATTCAGAAGGTGATGAGCGAGCCTCAGCGCGTCGCGCCGTGTTTCAGGACGGTTCGCCATGACCCGGAAGCCGAGCCCATGGGCTCGAAACTCACCTCAAGAAGAAACGCGGCAGCGCTCCATTGGCCAAGGGCATCCCACGACACGGGAACTTGACCTGGCCCGGAGGAGAGGGAGTTCGTGCCGAGTTCGCGCCCGGCCGTGTCGAGGCCTCGTACGGTCCACTTTCCTGCCTCTTCGGAGCTCAAGGCCAGCCCGTCTCCGTTCAATGAGGCGTCCGCAGAAGGGACGTGCACGGGGGAAAGGGCGGAGATGTCAAGCAGGGGACCGAAGTAAACCGTGTTGTTGCCGCTGCACGCCACCGCATAAGTGTCGCCAAGCGTGTTCACGCTCAGGTCCGCAGGATTGCTCAGCGGCGCCCCGTTGACGAGGGTGTTTGCGGTCCAGGCGCCGGGATTTTCCGCGTCGGGGCTGAATTGGGTGATGCGTTGAGGAGTCCAAGAGCTGACGATTAAGGACCCGTTGGCCCAGTCCACGCCGTCGCAATTGCCCAGCCCTGTGCCGTCCACCAGCACAGTCATCTCACCGGTCTCGACGTCGATTTGAAGAATGTCCGAGTTCCCGCCCCAATTCACGACTGTGGCGACGCCGTCCAACACGGTCACGCCGTTGGGCGTGGTGCCGGTGTCCGCCACCAAGGTAGAGTACGTCATGTCGGTGGGGTCGCTGACGTCCACTTTCAGGAGACGGCCAGAAGAGAAATCACTGACAACGAGGATGTCGCCCGCGTCGGTGCTCTCGCTGCCCATGCCATTCAAGAACCCCGCGCCAGTGGGAGAAAGGGCGCCGATTTGTTGGCCACTGACCACATCGTATGCGCGAATGACGTTGCTTTGGATGGCAAACAACGTGCTGCCCAAGACCTCCATGCCGTGGGTGGCTCCGCCCGACCCGAAAGTCGTCCACGACTCACCCAAGTCGTCGGTCACCAGAATGCTGTTGTTGTTGCTGACCAACCAGCGGTCGCTGTTGGGTTCGTATTCGGCGGCTTCGACGGAAGTCGGGGTTTGGGCCAAGGCCAAAGTCGCGGTCAAGCACAAGCCCAAGGCCGCAAGAGAAGACGTGAAAACATTCATGAAGTGCAAGTTGCGGCCAAATCGACCAATCCAATCATTCAAACATCGACGGCACCAACTCCAAATGCTGGTCGTAGCGGATCCACGATCGCCCTTCGTCCATCTCGAGCGTCCACAGGGTCGAGTCCATCAAGTTCACCGTGAGCGAATCGCCTTCTACCCAGAGCGAGTCCAATCCGTAAGGAAGGGCTTCGTAGGGCGTGCAATCGTAGCATTTTCCTCGAAAGTCAACCGCGTAATTCACGTGTGTCACGCCGGGTGGCACGGCCCAAACGGTGTCCCAGGCCCATCCGGTTTGGGCTTCGTTGTTTCGGATGCCCAGGCGCACCGTGTCGGCCGTGGCGTTGGTGAAATGGTGGTTGACATACGTCGCGCCTTCGCACGACATCAGCCCCAGGCAGATCGCGCCGATTGCCCACAAGGAGGAAAGGCGGGAGCGTCGAAGGGGAAGAGTGGGGGTGTTCATGAGTGGGAATCGCTGGATTCTGCGGTGGAGGTGTGACGGGACCAAGTTCGGGCCGCCAAAATGTAGAACACCGTGAACACTGCCGCGGTTGCAACGCCGTACCACACGGCACCCGTCCAGTCGGGAGGCGTGAGGCCCATCTCTCGCGCCTGCTGGGCGGACACGCCGTCGGTGAGCCCGTTCTTGACCTTCCACACGCGGTAGAGCTGGTTCTTCACGAGGGTGATGCTGCCCAAACCCACGATGGGCGCGAGCACCAACCACCCCTGAAACCACCGTTCATAGCGTTCGCGAAACGTCGGCTCGCTCGTGAGGCTTCTGGCGTTCCCGGCACTCATGGCGTGGGGGCGTTGCGGTGCCCAAAAATCGAGCTGCCCACGCGCACCATGCTGCTGCCTTCCTGGACGGCCACCGCCCAATCGCCACTCATGCCCATGCTCAAAACACCCCAGGTTCCTGCCCGCGATTCCGCCACCTCGCTCAGTGCCGGCCCGACCTCGCGGTGGAGCGCCGCGAGCTGCGCAAATTCGCGGCGCACCTGCGCCGTGTCGTCGGTGAACGTCGCCATGCCCATCAGCCCCACGGGCCGAAGGTGCGGGTACGCCTCCCACGTGGCCGCGCTCGCCAGGGCCCGCAACTCGTCGCCGCTGAACCCAAACTTCGTGTCCTCCTCCGCCACGTGCATCTGGAGAAGCACGTCGACGGTTCGGCCGAGCTTGGCGGCCTCGCGCTCCATCACGTCCAGGACCTTGACGCGGTCCACGCCGTGAACGAGGTGCACGAAAGGGAGGAAGTCTTTGATTTTGTTGGTTTGGACGTGGCCAATCATGTGCCACCGAATGTCCTTGGGAAGCCGATCGGCCTTGCCCACGAGCTCTTGCACACGGTTCTCGCCAAAGTCGCGCTGGCCAGCTTCGTAGGCGGCCATCAGATCCTCGTCGGGCTTGGTCTTGCTCACCGCCACCAGCGTGACGTCGCGCCCCGCCACTCGCCCGGCTTCGGCCACTTCGTCGCGCACCCGCTTCAACTGTTCCGCCACAGCACTCGATGCGCTCATGTCGTCGCGTTGAATTCGTGGATGAAGAGGGCGCTTCGGATTTTGGGCTCCACCCACGTGCTCTTGGGAGGAAGCGTGCCCTCTTGGTCCGCCACTTCGCGGATGTGCCCAAACGGAATGGGGTGAATCAGCACCACCATGCGGTCGGGCTTGGCTTCAGCCCGCGCGGCCCATCCACCCTCGGGCTTTTGGGGCTCAGGCAGGTGCCTCAATCGGTCGTCGTTCCGGGGGTCGGTGATTCCGAGCATGCGGTTCATCAGGTGAACATTCACCCAATCGGCATCCGTCGCTTCTGGACTGTCCTTGTGTCGGGTCAGCACCCAAGCCCGGCCTTGGAACATCACCACGGCCTGACCCGGCTCGCTTGGTGTCATCTCCAGATTCGCGGCCTCAGCAACGTCGCATCCCTTGCATGCCTTCAAGGCCGCATCGAGCTCGTCCGCAGTCATGCCGACGTTGCGGACCTCTTTGTGGTAGCCCAAGATGGTCAGGTCGCGCTCAGGCACGACGTAGGCCAGCATCAAGCCCGCGCCAGGCAAGTCTGGCCTCGCCTCGGCGAGTCGGAGGGAGGAGGCGTAGCGGTGGTGCCCATCCGCCAAGTAAATCGTCGCGCAGGCTCCCCACGCCGTCCCAAATCGCGTGCCCATCTCGCTGTCCGCAGCCACGCGCCAAATCTCGTGGCGGACGCCGTCCGCCGTCATGAAATCGGTGTGCGCCGACGCCGACACCACTTCCGTGAGTACCTCGTCGGCCTCGGCCGCGGACGGCGCATCGTCGGGCCGGGCGCACAGCACCGGCTCGGCGTGGAAGCCCACGTTTTCGAGGAACGAGGCAAACAGCGTTTCCCGCGTCTCCAAGGTCTGTTCGTGCGTCTTCAAACCGCCGTCGGCACAGGCCTTGAGGTCCAGGTTGCACACGACCCCTGTCCAGGCGTGCTCCTCCGTCGATTGCCGGTACACGTACCACTCCACGCCCGGGGCTTCTTTCAACCAGCCACGCGACTTGAAATCGTCGTAGCCGACGCGCACTTCCTTGAAAAACTCTGGCGTCCCGCGGGGCTCTTCGACCTCGCGGCTGTGGTCAGGGTTGATGACCTGGATGTAGGAATAAGGGTTGTGCTTGAGCTTGTCTTGAAGCTCGGTACGTTGGTAGCTCAAATACGAACGCGACGCGACCAAATGCGCCATGTGCCGCGGAGGAGTGACCGCGGCCAACGGCTGCATCAAGGCGCCGCCCGTACTCATGCCAAGGCGTTGATTTGGGAAGCGAGCTCGAGACCGATGCGGTCCTGAGCTTCTGCCGTGGCGGCGCCAATGTGTGGCGTCAGGGCAAGCTTCGGGTGCGCGAGCACGTCCGCGCGCGGGGCAGGTTCGCCCACGAACACGTCCAGGCCAGCGCCGGCCAAGTGGCCGGAATCGAGCGCCTCGAGCAGCGCGTCTTCGTCCACGGAACCGCCACGCGCGGCGTTCGCGAGGAAGGCCCCGGGCTTCATTTTGGCCAACTCCGCGGCGCCGATGACTGCGCTTCCGTCCGCTTGCGCAGGGACGTGCACGCTCACCATGTCCGAGGTGCTGAGCAGGTCGTCGAGGGAAAGGCGCGGGCAGTCGACGGTGACGGTTTGGCCTCCCACGGTGACGTCCACGTTGCCGTCCGTCACAAACGGATCGTGGGCGACCACGTTCATGCCACAACCCAACGCGTACGACGCGAGCGAGCGGCCGATGCGACCGAAGCCCACGATGCCGAGCGTCTTTCCACGCAACTCCGAGCCTTTTCCGTACGCCTTCTTGAGGGCCTTGAAGTCGCCCGTGCCGCGTGTGGGCATTTGGCGGTTGCTGTCGTGCTGGAAGCGAGCCAAGGCGAACAGGTGCCCCATGACCAGCTCCGCCACGCTTTGGGACGATGCCGCAGGGGTATTGAAGACGGTGATGCCGTTGTTTCGCGCGTACTCGACGTCGATGTTGTCCATCCCAACGCCCCCGCGCCCGATGAATTTCAGGTTGGGACAAGCGTCGATGAGCGGCTGGCGCACCTTGGTGGCCGACCGAACAAGGATGCCGTCAATGGCGTGTTCGTGGATGAACGCTTCGAGTTGGTCGGCTTCGATGAAGTCGGTGTAAAGGGTATGTCCAGAGTTTCGGAGCGCCTGAGCTCCGGAGGGGCTGATGCCGTCGTTGGCGAGGATGTTCATGTCGTGCAGTTGGGGATTTTGGGAAAGAACAGCTTAGCCTTGCGTGCGTTCAAATTCGCGCATCACGTCAACCAAAACCTGAACGCTCTCCATCGGGAGGGCGTTGTACATGGAGGCGCGGTATCCGCCCACGCTGCGGTGGCCTTTGAGGCCGCTGATGTTTGCACCGTTCCACGCCGCGTCGAAGGCTGCCGCGTGGCTGTCGTCGTTCAAGCGGAACGTCACGTTCATGTGCGAGCGGCTTCCTTCTTGCGCGTGCCCCATGAAGAGCGGGTTGCGGTCGATTTCGGCGTAGAGAAGGTTGGATTTGGCCTCGTTCTTCTGCTGAATGGCCGCCACACCGCCTTGTTCCTTCAGCCAGCGCAACGTGAGCAGCGTCGTGAACACCGAGAACACCGGAGGGGTGTTGAACATGCTGTCTTTGTCGAGGTGCACCTTCAGGTCGAGGTAGGAGGGGATGTTGCGACCGGTTTGGCCGAGACGCTCGGTGTCCACAGCGTACATCACGGCCCCCGCCGGCCCCATGTTTTTCTGGACGCCCCCGTAGATCAAGGAAAAGGGTTCGGCATCAAACGTGCGGCTCAAGATGTCCGAGCTCATGTCCGCCACCAGCGGCACGTTGCTCTTCGGCATTTCCGCGTACTGCGTCCCAAAAATCGTGTTGTTTGTGGTGATGTGCAGGTAGGCGTTTGCCGCATCCACTTCGCCCACGGCCGGGATGTGGTC
>JAQCBJ010000049.1 GCA_027621555.1 Bacteroidota bacterium
CCCTCGTAAGCGCCCAGTCAGGAAGCTCGGACTCTTCTACCAAGCGTGGCGCAACCTCCGAGCCAAGCCGCTTCAAACAGCCTTGAGCTTGGCGCTGCTGGCGTTTGGGGTGGGCATGGTGAGCCTCATGCTCCTCACAGAGAAGCAGGTCAACGACGCGTTTGAGCGGAACATCAAAGACATTGATCTGGTGCTCGGAGCGAAGGGCAGTCCGTTGCAACTCATCCTGGCCAACGTCTACCACATTGACGCGCCGACCGGCAACATCCTGCAAAGCGAGGCCGAGAAAGTGCTCAAGCACCCGTACATCGCCTCGGGCATCCCGTTGGCGTATGGCGACAACCACGAAGGCTACCGCATCGTGGGAACCGAGCACAGCTACGTAGAGCACTACGGAGTCACGCTGGCCGAGGGCAAGCTCTGGGAGGCGCCGTTTGAGGTGACGTTGGGCGCGCGGGTGGCCGAGAATTTGGGAATGGGGTTGGGCGACACGTTTTTCAGCGCGCACGGCCTCACCGACCAAACCGACATCCACACCGACAAGACCTTCACCGTCGTGGGCATCCTCGAACCGAGCGGAAGCGTGGTGGACCAGCTCATCCTGACCCCGATGGAGAGCATCTGGAACGTGCACGCGCACGAGGGGGAAGTAATCGACCCCGCGACGCGCGAAATCACCGCCATGCTGCTCAAGAAGCGCAACCCACTCGCCGTCTTGACCATCCCCAACGTCTTGCGCGAAACGAACATGCAGGTGGCCCTTCCGGCCATTGAAGTGAACCGAATGACGCAGCAGTTTGGGCTGGGAACTTCGGCGCTGCGCGCCATCGCCATGCTGATCATGGCCTTGAGTTTCGCGAGCATCTTCATCTCGGTGCTGGACAACATCCGCGCCCGTCGTCACGAGCTCGCGCTGATGCGGACCCTGGGAGGAACGCCCTCCACCTTGTACCGTTTGCTCTTGCTCGAAGGCGGTTTGCTAAGCGTGGCCGGCACGTTGCTCGGGTTGCTCCTGAGCCGAGTGGGGATTGCAGTGCTGGGGCAGGTGGTGGAGAGTCAATTCCACTACGACCTGTCCGCCATGAGTGTGTTGAGCAGCGAGTGGATGCTCGCTGGGGGCGCCGTGGCTGTGGGTTTGCTCGCTTCGGCCATTCCGGCGCGCGGAAGCCTTCGTTTGGACATCAGCCGAACCTTGAGTGAGGCGTAACTTGACCCGACCCGTACCTTCGCACGACATGAAAACGACCACGTTCCTTACCGTTGCCTTCTCTGCCGCCGCTCTCGTGGCGGTGTCGATGATGGATTGGAGCAGCATGTGCCACCCGTCGGAGGAGGCCCAGGCCACGCAGGATCAGCTTCGCCACGTCGGGGAGGC
This sequence comes from Bacteroidota bacterium, assembly GCA_027621555.1. Taxonomy (GTDB): domain Bacteria; phylum Bacteroidota; class Bacteroidia; order Flavobacteriales_D; family Sanyastnellaceae; genus UBA11663. The sequence goes on from JAQCBJ010000049.1 coordinate 1,376, forward strand.
CAAAATCGCCAGCCTCGACCCCCAACCCATCACGGCCCCTGAAACGCCCGCCATCGAGGTCGTCACAGACGTAACAACCAGCGACGCCGAATTCGCCGAGCTGACCTGGCAGGTCTTGAGCGACGTCGAATTCAAGGACGTGTATTTGGAGGAGCTCGATGCGTATTACTGGATGCCCAAGTTTGGGCCCCAAGTGATCGCCGCGGAGGGCAAGGAGTTCTACATCACAGGCTACATGATTCCCGTCGACGTGGACGAGGACTTCTACGTGCTCAGCCGCTACCCGTTCGCGAACTGCTTTTTCTGCGGGGGAGCCGGTCCTGAATCGGTCATCGACCTGCGCTTTCCCGGCAAGAGCGAGCGCGCCTACCAAACCGACGATCGCCTCACCTTCCGCGGAAAGCTCCGCCTGAACGCCGACGACGTCTACCAGATGAACTACATCTTGGACGGGGCGATCGAGTACACCCCCTGACCCACCTCTGAGCGTGGTCCCAACCTCAATCGAGGCTGGTGGCTTTGAGCCACTTGCGGTAGGCCGTGAACAGGCGTGACCGCGACACAAACCCGACGTAACGGCCGTCCTCCACTACAGGCAAATTCCAGGCGCCGCAATGTTCGAATTTGGCCATCACGTCGTCCATTTTGTCGTCCCACTGCACTTCGGCCAAAGGCAAGGTCATCAGGTCGATCACGCGCAACGACAGGTATTGGTCTTGGTCAAACATGACCTGACGGATGTCCTGCAAGTCGACGATGCCCATGAGGTGGCCCTCGCCATCGACCACCGGATGCAAGTTCCGCTGGCTCTGGGCCACCACCTCCACGAGCTGCCCCAAGTTCCAGTGCGCTTGGACCGGCAGGAAGTCTTGTTCGAGCTCTTCCTTGAGGTTCATGAGGGTGAGCACGGTTTGGTCTTTGTCGTGGGTGAGCAGCTCGCCGCGCTCGGCCAATTCGCGGGTGTAGATGTTGTGGCGCATCAAGGCCCGCGACGTCGAGAACGAGATGGCCGAGGTGAGCATGAGGGGGACGAACAGACCGTACCCGCCACTCAGCTCCGTCGCCAAAAAGATGGCCGTGAGCGGCGCGTGAAGCACGCCCGCCATCATGCCGCACAGGCCCGCCAGCACGGAGTTCCCAAACGGCATCGTCGTCGGCCCGATGAAGCCGTTCAGTCCCAACGCGAACGCGAACCCAAACAGGGCCCCCGAGAACAGCGCCGGCGCAAACACGCCCGCCACACCTCCGGCGCCCACCGTGAACCCGGTCAGCATGGGCTTGAGGCAGCTCGCCAGCAAAATCCACCCAAGCAAACTTGGCAAGGCAAGTGAGCCCTCCAACATCCACACGTCCTCGATCAACCCATCCGAATACCCGAGGAAGAGTTGGTTGATGACCTCGTAGCCTTCCCCGTACAGCGGAGGCAATAGGGCGACCGCCGCGCCGATGAGTGCACCGGCCAAGGCCATGCGCGTGCGGGGGCTTTTGAATCGGCTGATCGCCTGCTGGCTCAGCATGTACAGCTTGGAAAACACCACGGACCCCACGCCGGTGGCGACGCCGATCAGGATGTACCACGGCAAGCGCGAAGCTTGGAACGCGGCAAGCGTCGGGACGGTCAGGATGTCTTCCCCTTCGAAAAACACAAAGGCCGTGAGCAAGGAGGCCAAGGACGCCAGGAGGATGGGCACGAGGGACGAAGCCGTGAGGTCGATCATGATGACCTCGACGGCGAAGACAATCGCCGCCACCGGGGCCTTGAACATGGCCGCGAGCGATCCCGCGGCAGCGCAGCCAATCAAGAGCAGGCGACGGCGGAAGTGGCGGCGGGTTTGGGACGCAACCTCCGATCCCATGGCCGCGCCCGCCTGCACTGCGGGGGCTTCCAGTCCCCCGGAACCCCCAAACCCCACAGAGAGCACACTCGTGATCACGGGCGCGAACATCCACGTCCGTTTCATGCGCCCGCGCCGCGTGGAAATGGCGTGCAGGGTGGCGGGAATGCCGGGGCCGGGGTGGTCGCCCTTGAGGACGGTTTGGACCACGTAGGCCGTCGCAGCAAGCCCCAGCATGGGGCCCAAAGCGAGGAACCACGAACCCCCGATCCATCCTTGAATGGCAAACATGACGCTGCGCAACCCGCCGACGCTTTGCTTCATCACGACCGCGAGCAACCCCGAAGCAATGCCCACCAGCACCGCCCAAAGCATCAGCCCCTTGTCCGACTTCATCCACGCCCACCCGCGGCGCGTCGCTTCCCGTACCGCGTCTGTCACACTCATGGCACCCTCACGCTCACCACGAGCACGTCGTCGACCTGCTCTTCCTCCCCTCTCCACGCCTCGAAACGCGCGCTCAAGTGTCCCTCGTGCTCCTCCAACGGCAATGCGGCCGTTTCGATCAGCAATTCTCTGAACCGGCGGCGCATGAACTTCTTGCCCTGCGGGCCACCGAATTGGTCCACAAAGCCATCTGTGGCGAGGAACAACGTGTCGCCGGATTGGACGTCGACGGTTTGGACCGAGTAATTTTTGGCGCCCGGCTCAAACGAGCAGATGGCGAATTTGTCGGCTTTGAATTCTTCGAGTTCCCCGTCGCGCACCAAGTAGAGCGGGTTGTTGGCCCCGGCGAATTCCACGTGCATCTTCTCCCAATTGATCGCCACCATGGCCAAATCCATGCCGTCCTGCCCCCCAATGTAACTGCCGTCCTCCGTGGTCTCGGAAGGCAGGGCCAAGTCGCGCAACAACTCTGCCGGGATGTTCGCCATGGCCCGGATTTCCTTGCGCAGCAACGTCAGCACCTGCGTGTTCAGCTGGTCGAGCACCTTGTGCGGTTCCGTGAACACCTTGGTCACGCGGTCGAGGGCGTTGTGGCCCACCAGGCTCATGAACGCCCCAGGCACCCCGTGGCCGGTGCAGTCGATGGCGGAAAACATGCGGCGGCTCCCCACGGACTTGAACCAAAAGAAGTCCCCGGAAACCACGTCCCGCGGCTTGTAGAACACCGCCGAGTCGTGGATCACCTCACGCCGCTCTTGCTCCGAAGGCAAAATGGCTTGCTGGATCCGAAGGGCGTACGAGATGCTGTCTTGAAGGTCGCCGAGGATCTCTTCGGCTCGGGCCTTTTGGCGCGCAAGCTCCTCCGTTCGCTCTGTGACCTTGCCTTCGAGTTCGCGCTCGTTTTCCGCCAGCGACGTGCGCATCTGCAGCAAGGCTTTGCCCAGGGTGTCGTCGTCGCTCAACGGTTCGTAGGGAGTGTCGAAGTCGCCTCCACCCACTTCTTGCGAGAATTTTTGGGTGCGGGAAAGGCCTTGCGCGAGCCGGTTGACGGCCACGGCCATGTCGCCAATTTCGTCGGAGGTGACGCGAACGTCTTGCTCGGGAAGCACGCCCCGTCCCATATGCAGAAGGGCGCGTTTGAGTTCCTTGACGGGCGTCACAATGCTCCGCGTCACGATGATGCCGAGCGCGATGCCGAGGATCACGACCACCCACGCCACGCGCCCGGCGTACATCGTCAGCTGCGCGCCGAGCTCATCCATCCGCGCTGTCCGTTCGCGAAGGGCCGCGTTTTGCAAGTCCGTCAACGCCGCGATGCGCGATTTCACGCGCCGCGTGTACCTCTCAAGTTCCGCCCCTTCCATCGCGTACGCCTCCGCTTCCATGAACGCAATGGGGTCGTCGTAACTGCGGAAATCGGGCAGCAGTCGCATGATTTCCCCGTACAGCAAACTGAGGGCGTCCGTCTCTTTCCGAAGGGTGTCGAGGTGGGCTTGAGCTCCGGGAGACCAAGCGCGGTCGAGTGCCGTCAGTTCCGTGAAATGTTGGGGGAATTCGACCTCGACGAGGCGGCGGAGGGCGAGCTTTTCCTCGTCGTCCGCCCGGCTCTGTCGGGTCAGCCAGTGGTTGATGTAGACACGGGACTCGCTGAGGGTTTGGTCCATTTGCTCGAGGGCGCCCAAACTCGGCACCAGAGACTCGTCAATTTCCTCCCCCAAGGCCCGGCTCTCGGACAACGTGATGCGCGTGAACACGAACAGCACGGCCACGGCGAGGATGAACACCCCAAACCCGAGGCCCATCCGCCACGCGATGTTCCACCTCAAGCGCTTCATGGCTTCAAGGCGTTTTCGAGTTGGACACGGAACGCTTCGGAAGCAGCGTTGTCTTGCAGGGCGTGGTGCACAATCATCAAGCCGCGCAAGGTCTCCGGCCGGTTAGGCTGGAGCTCGTTGGCGCGCTCGAACCAGGGCAAGGCTTGATCAAAAAATGCGGCGCTTTGCTCTTGCATCGCGATCATCTCCCCAAACGACGTCTCCACGCCAAAGGACTTGAGCAACGCGACGCCCCGGTTGTAGATGCTGACGGCGAGGTTGTACGTCGCGGTGATGTCTTGAGGGGACAGCGCCAAGGCGCGCTCGTAGTGGGTGACCACGCCCTCGAAGTGCGCGTCGTCACCCGTAGTGCTGAACCACTGGTGGTAGGCGCGGGCGATGTTCTTGTGAAATTCCGTGCGCTCCTGAGTCGCGTCCAGCCCGGGATTCAGGCGCTTGGCCACGGCGACGTGGGCGTCAAACAACGCCAAAATGCCTGTTTCGTCACCCGGTTCGAACGCCCGAACCGCGAGCACGGCGTCGTCGAAGTACGTTCCCCCAAGGTAGCTCAACGCCTGGCGGGCCGACTCGCGCCACGGCGCACGACCACCTGCGCGGTCGTCCAAATCCAACGACGTGCCGAGCCACGCCACCGCCTCGGTGCGGTCCGAGCCTGTAGCATTTTGCTTGTAGCGTTCCTTGTGCAAGAACCCCGCGACGTAGCACGCCTTGGCCGCAGTCGGCGTGGGTGTGGAGAGGTACGGCGCGAGCACCGACAGACCGTCGCTGTACTGCCCCGATTTCCCGAGCGCGATGGCGCGTTCGACCGCGACCTGAACGTCCCCCGTTCCAGCCCCTCCCTGGCCCTTGGCCTCCATGCCAAAAGCCAAGATCCATGCCAATACCATCAACGCTGCACGGCCCATGACAGGATTCGGTTTCCGATCAAGATGCCGCGCTTTTCAGCATCCCGAGCGTTGATTTCGTAACGAAGTTGACGGTCGCTCCCAAAGAGGTTGACGGTGGCGCCCGCCAACAACGCCTCTTGACCAAACGTGACCACCAGCGTAGGTGCATCCTTCACAGCCCTCAAAAGGGCCGCGAGGTCGGAGCCTGAAGCTTCCGAGTACAACACGTGGGGTTCCCCCACGGCCGACAGGTCCTCCACGGCGACCACGCGCAGCGGCTGCGACCCGATGGGGTGTGAGGCGTACTTCGCGGCCAATTCTTCCACCAGTTCAGGTTTCCCGTGCACCGCCAACACAAACGGCCCGGACTTCGAGGCCTCCGGCCAATCGTTGCCCTTCGCAAACTGGAAGAGGTATTGTCCCTTGAGCAGCAGTTGGGTGTCGGTGGTGTCGAGTTTGGGGTCCTGCACGCCACCCTGGACCGCCCAAAGGAGCGTCGCCAGCACCGGCAACGCCAGCCAAAGCCCCCATCGAAGGGCCGCGAACGGACGCGTCGGAGCGAAGGCGAAGCGGCGCTTCGTCGTCAGGTATGTCCCCGTGGACGTCATGCAGGCCTGGCGCCGGGGGCGGGTTGTTTGAAATTCACGATGTCGCGATCGAACAGGTACAGCGCCCCGTGGTCGTCACCGGCGAGCGCGAGCTTGTCCAAGATTTTTCGCGCGAGTCCTTCCTCCTCGATCTGCTCGCTCACGTACCACTGCATGAAGTTGTGGGTCGTGTAATCCTTGGCCTGCAAACACAGGTCGACCACGTTGTTGATGCACTCCGTCACGCGGGTCTCGTGTTCGAGGATGCTTTCGAAAATCTCCTTGAGCCCCGTGTATTCGGTGGGGCCGGCGGCGACGGTCGGCACTTTGGCCAGGCCTCCGCGTTCGTTCACAAACCGCATGAGCTTGAGCATGTGCTGGCGCTCCTCTTCCGAATGGAGGTAGAGGAATTCCGCCACGCCGTCAAACCCTTGGGTTTCGGCCCAAACCGCCATGGTGAGGTAGACGTGGGAGCTTTGGCCTTCGAGCTCAATCTGCTCGTTCAGAGCGTTCGCGATGGTGTCGTGCAACATGTTCCCAAAGTACCTCACCGTCTCGCGCGCGTGAGGCCAGCCGCGTCAGGTTAAGAACACGTCATTCTTGGAAACCCGGCACGTGGGCACGCACGGATTTGAAGCGCGTGGCGCGCATTTCTTCGGGCATCTCCACGCCGTCCAACCACCACGCCACCAAGCTTTCCGCTGCCGCTGGGCCAACGAGCACGCCGCGCGTCCCCAATCCATTGAGCATCAAGACCCCACGAGGCTGACCTGGCCACGGGCCTACGGTCGGTCGGCGGTCCGGCGACGCGGGACGAAGGCCTGCCTGATGCGCTTCCAACCGTGCGCCGCGCAAGGCCGTGCGACCCTCTTCGTCAAAGGCCTTGGCCATGTGCGCCCTCAGCTCGACCGCCGCCTGAGGATCGGGGGTGGGCGTGAGTCGATGCCACGAATACGTTGCACCCAACCGCCACCACTGCCGGCCGTCCTTCAACTCGGTCGGAAGCAGCCACTTGCCGTTGTTGATGTTGTGGCCGTTTGTGTCCAAACTCCCCGCCCCTTCAACTGGCGTGCTTAACGTCAGCACGTCGCCGTGGTTGGGGTTCACCGTGACCCCCACCAGCGTGAGCTCTTCGGCCGCCCCCACACCCCGGCAATCCACCACCGCATTCGCGCCCTCGGGAAGGCCATCTTTCACGCTCCAGGCGCGGTCGTGCAGGGCGCCAAGCGCGTCGAAATGACGCTCAAGGGCGTCGAGCAACTGCGGCACGTCGACCCATCCTGAGGCGTGAACTCGCCCCACCCCGGCCGGGCCTTCGACGCGCGTCAATCCGGCGCCGGCGAGGTCTTCGCCCTCCGTAGCCCATTGGCACACCCCGTGATTCTCGTCCCACCGCGCGTCCCACGTGTCGCGGTATTCGCCGTTGGCGAAGACCTTGGCCACCGGAACGTCGTGCAGAAGTTGCCCTGTCCGGCCCAACGCCGCCTCGATGCCCTGCACCGTCGCCCGCATTTCCGCCAAGTGCTCGGCGGCGTTCCACACCTCGACGACCCGTCGGAACGACACGGGGTTGAACATCCCGGCCGCCACCCGCGACGCGGACGCCGCACCGTTTCCCCACCACTGCACGTCGCACCCCCGTTCGGCGAACTTCCACGCCACAAGGGCGCCGGCCAGTCCCCGGCCCACGACGACGATGCGCTGCTTGGCGGTCTGAGTCATGATGAAAAGGAAGGGACGCGGAGGGGCGAGTTAGGAGATCACGCCGAGGTCACGCGCGACTTTTTCAAAGGCCGCCAGCGCGCGGTCGAGGTGCTCCCGCGTGTGAGCGGCGCTGAGCTGCACCCGAATTCGGGCTTCGCCTTTGGGCACCACGGGGTAGAAAAATCCGATGACGTAAATGCCTTCTTCGAGCAAGGCGTTGGCCATGACCTGAGAGAGCTTGGCGTCGCCGAGCATCACGGGCACGATGGCCGATTCGCCGTCTTTGAACGGCAGGCCCGCCTTGCGAAGGCCCGCTTTGAAGTACAGCGTGTTCTCTTCAAGCGTGTCGCGCAATTCCGTGGTCTCGTCCAGCATCTTGAACACCTCGATGGAGGCGCCGACGATGCTTGGGGCGAGCGAGTTGGAGAACAAGTAAGGACGGCTGCGCTGGCGCAGCATGTCGATGATTTCGCGTTTGCCGGTTGTAAACCCACCCATCGCACCACCCATGGCCTTGCCGAGGGTGCCGGTGATGATGTCGACGCGGCCGAGCGCGTTCCGCAATTCGATGGAGCCGCGGCCCGTTTTGCCAATGAATCCCGTGGCGTGGCATTCGTCCACCATGACCATGGCTTCGTAGGCATCGGCGAGGTCGCAGATCTTGTCGATTTGGGCCACGTAGCCGTCCATCGAGAACACCCCGTCGGTGACGATGACGATGTTGCGCGCGCCGTTGGCCCGGGCCTCCTTCAAGCGCTCCTCGAGCTCGGCCATGTCGTTGTTCGCGTAGCGGTAGCGCGCGGCCTTGCACAGACGCACGCCGTCGATGATCGACGCATGGTTGAGGCTGTCGCTCACAATGGCGTCCTCGGCGCCCAAAAGCGGTTCAAAGACTCCACCATTCGCGTCAAACGCCGCCGCATACAGGATGGTGTCTTCGGTGTGGTGGAAGTCCGCGATGCGTTGCTCCAGTTCCTTGTGGATGTCTTGGGTGCCGCAAATGAAGCGCACGCTCGACATCCCAAACCCGTGGGTGTCAATCGCCTTTTTCGCCGCCTCCACCACCCGTGGGTGCGAGCTCAACCCGAGGTAGTTGTTAGCGCAAAAGTTCAAAACGGTGCTCCCGTCGTCGAGCGTGATCTCCGCCCCTTGGGCCGACGTGATGATGCGTTCGCGCTTGAACAACCCAGCCGCTTCAATGTCGGCGAGCTCTTGGGTCAATTGGTCTTTGATGCTTCCAAACATGGGCGAAAGGTACACTCAACCCCGCCCGTGACGCACGTTGGAAATCAGCCGAGGACGAGGGGCGCGTTTCGGGGTCCGTGCCCCGACGGAACATCCCATTCCACGCGGCATCCGCGGGCCACAACGTGCTCCTCGATCATCTCGCGCACCGTCCGACCAAACGGATTGTCCACCGCTTGCCCAAACGCCTTGGTGTTGTCCTTCAGGTCCGTGAACGAGCCCACCATCACGCCTTCGACCGCGTCGAACACGCCGCCTTGCGCCAAGGCCACGAACATGCGGTCGAGGTGGTACAGGTATTCGTCAAGGTCTTCGAGCAACAGCCACCGGCCTTCGAGCGGCGGCATGTAGGGCGTGCCGAGCATGGCGTACAGGACGGAGAGGTTGCCGCCCACCACGCGCCGCGCCCCTTGAGCCGCCATTGGCTGGCCGGAGCGCCACACTTCGCGCAAGGCGGCCACGTCCGCAGCCTCCGTCGCCGGCACCGTGGAGGCCACGGGCGCATGCAAGGAAGCCACGCCTAGGCCGCTGGCCCAGCCGTGCAAGGCCGTGATGTCGGAAAAGCCTGTGATCCACGTGGGTTGGGCTTGAAGGGCATCGCCGTCGAGGAGGGGGAGGATTCGGGTGCAGCCGTAGCCGCCGCGCAGGGCCCAAATGGCCCCAACATGTGGGTCGCGCAACGCCGCGTTGAATGCCGCCGCTCGCTCGGCGTCCGTGCCGCCAAATTGCCGGTCCCGAGACCGCGTCTCTTCAGACACAATCGCCTCGTACCCCCACGATGCGAGCAACTCGGAGGTCGATTCGATCAGCTCAGGGCTCGCAAAGCGCGCCGGAGCCACCAACGCCACACGCGCCCCCGGCTCCAAAGGCGGGGGCAGACGCAAACTCATGGTTTCAGGGAAAGGGTGAGGTTAGAGGACCTTGCCCTTTTTGGGGCGAAGCGCAGCCTCTGCCGCCGTCTTCACGCCCGGGGTAAACTCGTGTTCCTGCTTGCCCCAGATTTTCTTCTGGAAGAACTCGTTAAGAATCTCCCGCTTCTCACTCGCGTCTTGGACGGGAAGCCCCGTCACGTCTTGCTTTGCCTTCGTTTCAATTGCACTCATGACCAGGATTGTTCAGGTGTCGGGGCATTGCCCGATGACGCCAAAGTAAATGCACCGCCTGTTCGGTTGTGTTAACTCCTGAAAGCAGATTTCCACAATTTGGGTTGGACGAAGCTGTGGAGGAGCGGTGCGAAGGGCGTGTACTCTGGCCGCGGTTTGGGGTTTTTTCAAGCCCAAAACGCCCCCCACCGCCCAACAATTCCGCGGCCGAAGTACTTTTGCACCCATGTCGCAAAACGCCCCCAAGCGGAGGATGATCACTTCCGCGCTTCC
>JAQCBJ010000050.1 GCA_027621555.1 Bacteroidota bacterium
CTTCAGTCGGGATCGTTTCGGTGTTTCCAGCCATGGCTTGAAATTGTGACGCGAAAATAGGGCAATCCCGTTTGGTGAACTAGGAAGAATCAGTCCAAATCGCAGCAACTGTCCACAACGGCACGTGGAAGCTGAGCCGTCGGTTGATTCAGCCCCTCAGCTTCAGTGCAGAAGGAAGAGGAAGGCGAAGAGGTAGAGCCACAAGAGGCCCAGGAAGTGCCAATAGATGCCCGTGGCCTTCAGACGCACCGTGTCGCCGCTGTGGATCACGCCCGTGTACAGCCGGATGCCGTTGACCACGAGGTAGATGAGCCCAAACACCAAGTGCAGAATGTGCACCATCACGAGCGCCCAGATGTACCCGCCGCCGCTGTTGGACGACTGAAGCACCTTGGTCGTGATGGGTTGCACCATCAGCGCGTCGTCCGGAGCATAGAGCTCCCCGCGTGCGGCGTCGTGCAACAGGACTTGCCCGTCGTACCGGAAATCGTAGTCCTGTCCGTAGACCGCGCTGCTCTCGTAGATCGCGGCCAGGTTGTTCCACCGAAACGCCGTGCCCCGATCCGTGTCGGACGTGTTCCAGCCCATGCCCACCGCAGCGAGGTCCTTCCAGCCCTCCGCCTGCGTGACGGTGAAGCCAATGCCCAGGACCAAGGTGAGGGCGAGGGCGAGGAGGCCCTGTTGGGTTTGGCCTTGGCGCACGGCGCGGGTGGCCCACCACAACGTCGCGCTGCTCAACGCGATCAGGACGTTGCTCGTCCAAAACATGCTCGGCGCCGGCACGTGCACCCAAAACTGCCCCATGTTGCTCACGATGTACGCCGAAGTGAAGCCGGCAAACAGCATGGTCACCGCAAAGACGATGAAGTACATCAACATGGTTTTGGTGCGCTCCCGCACCTGGCCGTCAAGGCCTTCAAAGACGCGCTCACTCATGGGGTCAGGGGGATTTTGTCGAGGACGTAGACGATTTGGACCAAAGGCAAGTAGACGAAGCTGGCGAACATCAAACGCCGAGCGGCGTCGAGGGTCAAGTCCGTCAGCAGACGGAACGCATACCACGAGAACCCGAGCCCGGCGGCGATGCCGACCGCAAAGGCAACATCTCCCACCATCGGTTGGTTCAGCGCCCAAGGCAACATGCTGGCTGGGATGCAAAACAAGGTGTACAAGAGGATGAGTTGGGCGGAACGAGCGGTTCGGCCGGCGTTGAAGGGCAACATCTTGTAGCCCGCTTTCAGGTAGTCGTCGTGGGCGAGCCACGCAATGGCCCAAAAATGCGGAAACTGCCACATGAATTGCACGGCGAAGAGCGTTCCCGGCTCAATCCCAAAGTCGCCCGTCGCCGCCACGTAGCCGATCATCGGCGGCAAGGCGCCAGGAAACGCGCCCACAAACACCGACAGGCTCGTTCGGCTCTTCAGCGGCGTGTAGATGAACGCGTAACTGACGATCGCCGCCACGCCCAACCACCCGCTCAGGGGGTTGAGGCTGAACAGGCACGTGAGGCCCACGGCTGCCGCCACCAAACTCCAAGCCAGCGCCTGCGTCACCGACATGCGGCCGGTGGGCAGCGGGCGGTTCGCGGTGCGCTTCATGAGCCCGTCGATGTTGCGCTCGAGGATTTGGTTCAGGCCGTTGGACGCGCCAGTCAAGGCGTAGCCGCCCAAGGTGAGCATCAGAAACGTCCGGATGTCCATGGTTTCCGTGGCCATGAACCAACCGAGCACCGCGGAAAGCACGACGAAGAATCCGAGTCGGAGTTTGAACAGCGTGGCGAGGTCGCGGTGCATGGGCGGCAAAGCTACTGCAGGATGTCTGGGCCGTCGGTGCTTGCGGTCACCAATCGCGCTCGTCCATGACGCGGGATTGACGGACCCCGAGTTCGAGGCGTCCCGCGTTCCAAGGGTCCTGCCACGCGCCCGGCGCGTCTTGGTCTTCGAGGCGCATCCAGGCCCGGACAAACGCCTCGACGCCACCGACGCCGTACCGCTCCCCGAGCGGCATGCTCAGGTCGAGCTCGAGGCGGGAGAGGTCGGTCCGGACGCCCTGCAAAAGTTGGTGACCGTCTTCGCCTTCGCGTTGCGAAAACGACGTCCACGGCATCTCACCCGCCGCCAACTCAAGGAGGTCCTCGCCGCCCCCGATGGACCGACCCTGGGCGCGACGGAGGTAGCTCACCCGCAACGTGTAGGTGTCTTGAATGACCGTCCGGATCCGCACCCGTCCCTCGACGAAGTTGGCGCCGCCGGGATGCCCAATCGGTTGGTGAAGGTGCGTGTAGGAGAGGGGGAGCGTGTTGTGGGTGTACGTCCAGGGCCGGACGGCGGCGCCTTCGACGAGCCATCCAAATTTTCCCGTGCGACTGACCGACGATGCACCCGCGAGCACGCCCCATTTGTTGCCCCACCAGCCGTTCCGTTCAAGGAGTTTGGACACGAGAAGCTCGTCGAGCAGGACTTGCCCGTACGTGGTCAGGTGCTGGCCGCGGCGCATGCGGGTGAGGTACGAGAGTTGCGCGCCCAGCAAGGCGTTGTCGGCTGAACCGAGGCTGTATTCGCGCGGTCGGAACGCCGCCATCGGGACGAGGTAGTGCGGTTCGAGCCGGCCCCGAAACGCCACGTCGTTGGCGCGCCATTTCACGGCCCCAAACAGCGCCCCGCTCCAGCCCCCGCCCAGCGCCACTTCCGTCCACTGCGCGGCGAGCCACCCCGTTTCGACGGTGTCGGCCAGGACGTGTCGCGTGCGGAGGAGCACCTGGGAGTATTGAACGATTCCCGCGTCGACCCACAGGCGCGCCCCGAGGGCGGGCGCCATGTGGCGGTCGAGAAACAGCGAGCGCGCACCCCGGCCCCAGTGGTGGCTTTCCTGCCCCACCCGAACCGCGACGGACGGCGACAGGGCCCAGGACAGCGCACCCTCGAGGCGATCGACCGAGGCGACCGATTCGTTGAGGAGGCTGGCCGTACCGAGTCCGTCCATCGCACCGTGGTCCGCGACTTCTCGCGCGAGCGGGAATCCAAGGGGGATCCGCCAACGAGTCGCGGCGATGTGGTAGGAACCGCGTTCCGCGAACGCGCCGGAGGTGCCGAGGCCGATGGCGGTGCTTTGGGCCCGGAAGTCGCCGACGATTTGACGGGCCTCGCCCAGCACCGAGATGCCGTTGAACGCGTCGGACGCAGGACGCAATGGTGCGGGCCGGTTCCAAGATGTCATGGGCTGAACGCTCGGCAACAAGACGTCCGCGCTGTCGCAGGCGCGCGCCACCGTCCAGGCGCCCTCATCCAAGGGCAAGTGCCACGTCAGGGACGTCGGGGATTGGGCAGAGGCCAGAAATCCGAGGCCGCCAAGCAAGAGCAGCCCAAGGCTGCGAACATGGAAGAGGTTAGGCCACACGGCGCGGTCCTTGTGGCGCATTGGACTCGTCGTTTTTTTCCTCGACTCCCTCTTGCGAGAGGGACGATTGGCCGACGCCCGTGCGCACCAAGAAATACGGCACAGAGGCCACCGCAAACGCCAGACCGAGAAGGACCAAAAACTGCTCCGTCACCGACAGCCCTGCCCAAAACGCGTTGGGCTGCAACGCGAGCACCACGAACAAGAGCGTGTACATCCACAGAGCCGAAGAACTCAACCGGTGCCCCCATCCGAGCTTCATCAGGAGGTGATGGATGTGCCGGCGGTCGGGAGAGAAGGGCGACCGTCCAAGCAACACACGGATGGTGAACACGCGCAAGGTGTCCACCAAAGGGTAGGCCAAGAAGCACATCGCTGCGATCGGGCGCACGACGCCGGAGAGGGTGTTGGCATCGGGGGTTTGGACCACGCTGACGGCCATCACGTAACACATGTAGCCCAGCAACAAGGAGCCGCTGTCGCCCATGAAAATTTTGGCGGGATTCAAGTTGAAGACCAAAAAACCGGCGAGCCCCCCTACCATGGCCGCCGCCACAATCGACGACGTCACGTCTCCGGTCCAATGCGCCCACATGCCAAAAGCCGACATGGCAACCAAGCCATACCCGCCCGCCAAGCCGTCAATGCCGTCAATCAAATTGATCGCGTTCACAATGACCACGTAGACGAAGAGCGAAAACGACGTGCTGACCCAACCGGGCAGTTCGTGCAAGCCAAAAATTCCGTCAAAATTGTCAATCCTCAGGTCAAGCCCAAACACCAAAAACCCACCCACGGCCAAGTGAACCATGAGTTTTTTAACGGCCGCCATGCCCATGATGTCGTCCTTGAGCCCCATGAAAAATACGGGGATCGAGGCACCGAGCACCCCCAGCCACCGCACGGAAGTCCAGCCAAAAGCGTCGGAAAACGCAAACGACACCAACGCGCTGCAAATCGTGGCGGCGAAGAGCATCACGCCACCGACCGTGGGGACGGAGCGGTGATGGAGTTTTCGGGATTCGCTAGGCTCGTCGACGAGGTGCTTGCGTTTGGCCACCATGATCAGGGACGGCATGCCAAACAGCACCACCAAGAACGCGAGCGTAGCGGGAAGCATCAACGAAGTCATGGTGCGTCAAAGGTAGGTGAGTCGGCCGTCATGCCCATTTGGTGTGCGACGCCCAAACGAAGGCGCGTGCCTTGCTGAGGCAGGGTAGGGTGACCAGGAACGCGCCACGATTCCACGCCAATTGTGGCGTGAAGAGGCCAGGTGCGCTGCAGTTCAAACCCGACCCACGCTTCCACGACCCGGGCGTCGGCGACCGCCGCGGCCCGAGCTCCAGCAGTGAATCTCTGAACGCGGTACGAGCCATGCATTTCGGCGCGCCACGCCGCCGTCTCCAGTCCCGCGGGCCGAAGGACGTCCGCCACCGGAGTCCCCGCATTTCGAAGCAGGACGGACGCGTCCGCACGCGCCGTCAGTCGCGTCGCGCTCAACGCAAGCCGCGCCCCCTTCACGGGCCGCGCGCTCACGGCCACGCCCCAGCCTTGGTGGCTCGCCCATTCCCCGGCCAGTTCCACACCGACCTCTGGCACGTTGCACCGGCCTTGGATGCTCGCCCAGGACGTCCACGCGAACCGTCCCGTCGTGTCTGCCTCTTGTTCGCCGACCCAGGGTCGTTCGCGCGTCGCCCCAACCAACGCACCCAAAACCGCGCGGTCCTTGCCTTGCCACGTCGCGTATCCCCATCCGGCATCGGACTGCCTCAACAGGCTCTCGGTGGAACCCCCGTCCGGACTTCGTTCGGTCCCCGTCCACCGAGCCACAACGCCGCCCGCTTGGAATCCTTGGGACGATTTCCATGTCAGGCTCGTGTGGGGAAAGGACGCGGCTCGACCTGAGAAGGTCAAGGCGGAGGGCAGAGGTCCCCAAGCGACGGGGGCGTAAGCGCCCGTCCATGTGAGCGAGTCGCCCGAGGGCAATGTGTGCACATACGACGATCGCCCGCGTGCTCGCGCGACATCGGCGCGCCCTCCGGTAGTGATTTTCGCGCGGCCCCACTGGGGAAGGGCGGAGGCGTCCGTCATCCACATCGCGTCCCACGCAGAGGGAATGCCTTGCCATTCTTCCAAACTTCCACGGACCTCCCAAACCCCGTCCAGTCGCGCCTCAAAACGGGCCCCGCGAAGGTTGTCCCAGGGTTCGGTCAATTCCTGTTCGGCCACGCTGGATGCGGTCCCGATCACGTGCCGAAACGTGATCCACGGGTCGAGCGTCAACTTAAGCCGTGGCGACGTCCACGTCAGCGCATGTTCGCGGAACGACCAGCTTACGTCTCCGGGCTGTGGCCCCCAATCTTCTGTGCGGGGTTCGTCCTGACTCCAAATCGGAACGAGCGCGGTCCATGCCGCGACCAGGAATGCCCAAGCCGCGCGCCGCCCCGTCATCCGCGCAGGACTTCGTGTTCGAGGGCGTGCTGGAAGTCGACGTACACGGCTTCGATGCCGCGCTCGAGCGGGGTGGTGGCGCGCCAGCCCAGGGCCGACATTTTCGACACGTCCAGGAGTTTGCGCGGCGTGCCGTCCGGCTTGGTCGTGTCCCAAACCAGTTCGCCCTCGTATCCGACGACGCGTGCCACCGTCTCCGCCAGTTCTTTGATCGTCACGTCTTCGCCGGTACCGACGTTGACCCACCCGGCGTCGTTGTGGACGTCCATCAGGTGGAGGCACGCTTGGGCGAGGTCGTCGACGTGAAGGAACTCGCGGCGCGGGGAGCCCGTGCCCCAACAGACCACTTCAGACGCGCTGTTCACCTTGGCTTCGTGGAAGCGCCGAACCAGCGCCGGAAGCACGTGGCTGTTTTCCGGATGGTAATTGTCGCCCGGCCCGTAGAGGTTGGTCGGCATGGCGCTGATGAAGTTGCACCCGTGTTGGTCTCGGTAGGCGTCGCACAGCTTGAGGCCCGCGATTTTGGCGATGGCGTACGGCTCGTTGGTGGGCTCGAGCGCGCCGGTGAGGAGGACGTCTTCCGACATCGGCTGGGGCGCGTGTTTGGGGTAGATGCACGAACTGCCCAAAAACAGCAGCTTCTCCACCCCCGCCCGGCGGCTGCCCTCAATCACGTTCGCTTCCATCATGACGTTGTCGTACAGGAAGTCGGCCTTGTAGGTGTTGTTGGCGTGAATGCCACCCACCTTCGCCGCCGCCAGGTACACCTGGGTCGGACGGGTTTCCTCGAGGAACGCATGCACCGCGCGTTGGTCGCGCAAGTCCAGTTCCGAAGACGTCCGTGTGATCACGTTGGTGTGCCCGCGGTCCTCGAGGGCGCGCACGATTGCGGAACCGACCATGCCGCGGTGTCCAGCAACGTAAATGGGGGCTTGCAAGTCCAAATCAACCATCGCTCCGAAGGTACAACGGCACGGCAGGAATCACCCTGCGTCGTTCATCGCATGGCGCAGGCCGTCGCCCACCCAGGTGAACGCCAGCACCAAGCTGGCGATGAGCGCCCCAGGAATGAGCGCGAGCCACGCGTGGTCGGTGGTCAGAAGGTGGGCGTGTTCCTTGACGATGTTGCCCCAGGAGGGCATCGGGATTTGGGCTCCCACGCCGAGGAAGCTCAAGCCCGCCTCAATCAAAATGGCCGCCGCAAAATTCGCGGCGCACACCACCACGAGGGGCCCCACCGCATTTGGGAGCATGTGCCGCAGCATGATGCGCCACGCCGGCAAGTCGAGCGCCTCCGCCGCCTGCACGTAAGCCTGCTCGCGCAAACTCAGGAACTGCCCGCGCACGATGCGCGCGACCTCCACCCACATGGTCAGCCCAATCGCGAGGAACACTTGCCAGAAGCCCTTGCCGAACGCCAACGTGATGGCCAGCACCATCAACAGCGTCGGCACCGACCACATGACCTGCAGAAACCACGAGATGACGGCGTCCACGCGGCCGCCGAGGTAGCCCGCAAGCCCGCCCAGCATCAAGCCCAGCAACAAGCTGATCAGCACCGCGCCCGCACCGACCGACAACGAAATCCCGCTTCCGGCCATCAAACGGCTCATCAGGTCACGACCGTACCGGTCTGTGCCGAGCCACGCGACGTGGGTTGCGCCCGCGTCGTCCTGCCATTCGCTGCCCGGCGCCAACATCCCACGGTCGAGGTGCTGGTCGTTGGCCATGGGGGAGGGGTCGGGCCGAAGCGGTGCCCCCACCAAGGCCACAAAGAGCCAAAGCAAAATCCAAACCGCACCGACGGCGGCCATCCGATGAGACAGGAAAGAGGTCACGGGGTGCAAGTTCGGCCTTTCCACGTTGGTTGCGACGCGATGCCCAAGGGGCGTAGCAAGCCCGCTTTGGCCAACAGCAGCACCGGAACCTGCAGCGGTTGCGTCAACCCCAGCACCACCCAATCCACCACTCGCGCTTTCACCCCAAACCACTGCGCCACCGGCCGGGCGTACATCACGTTCAACGTCGTCACGCCGCCCCACCAGCCAGCTGCCCACGCCCAGCTCACGCCTCCCCATGCCATCGCCGCTTCCGCGACGAGCACCCCTTGCGTGGCCGCCATCAGTCCCATCCATGCGGCCGTGCGTTTTGCCGCCCAAGGGTAGTGCTTGGTTTTCCCGGCCCACCTCAAACGCTGGCTCACCCAATCGCGCGCGTTGCTCGCCCCAGGGGTCCAAACCCTTGCGCCCCCGTCCGACAACCACTGCACGGTGTGCCCCTCGGATTGCAGCGCTTGCACGACCAGCGTGTCGTCGCCCGAGGCACTGAGCCCCCTGGTGTCGGGGTACGTCTCCGGGCGGACCGCCAGGTTCGCCCCGGAAGCGGACCCGGCCTCGTTTCGGGCCAGTTGCCCAGCGGACCAGCCCATTTGGGCCGCAAAGTCCAGGGCCTGAAGACGCGCGAACAGGCTCGGCGAGGTTTCGTCGCGGGTGAGAAGCACCACCGGCCCCGCCACGCAGGCGACGTCCTGAGGGGTGCCGCTCAACGCACGTTGCCACGATTCGGCCCAACCTTGATCCAGGCGCACGTCGGCGTCGAGCGTCACGGCCCAAGGGGTACCGACCTGCTGAAGGCCGGTCAACAGGGCCGATTTCTTTCCCGCGCCGTCATTCGCAACCACCCGAAGCCTCGCGTCACGCGCCAAGGGGTGGTTGTGGACCGCGTCGGCCGTGCCGTCGTTGCTTCCGTCGTCGACCATCACCACGGCGAACGGCACCGCAGGGGACTGCGTCGACAAATCGTCCAGCAAGGCGGGAAGGGTGTGGGCTTCGTTTCGGGCGGGAATCACCACCGTGAATGACGGCGCGCCCAAGTCGTGGTGTGTGGACGGAACAGGGGAAGCGGCCAAACGCCAACCTCGCGTCCAGCGCACCAACACGGCGGCATGCACCACAAGCACCAACGCGCTGAGGAGGTGGGTTGTCATGGTTTAGGCACGATGTAAAGGGCCCCCAATGCGGCCGATCCCACGCGGTTGATGCTCCAAAGCACAAACGTCGCGACCACCACACTTGGCAGGTGCGCGTCAAACGCCCACGTCGCCGCCGCTTCCCGAACGCCCAACTCCGCGGGCCAGGGGATGGAGCTGGTGGCGCACCAGACCGCGGCGATGCGCGGAAACCCTTCGGTCCAAGCGTCAGCCGGAGCCAAGGCTCCCCAGCCGACCAGGCACAGGAGGTATTGGGCGGCGAACACGGCGTAACGGGACAAGCTCAGCACCAACACGTCCCATCCTCCGCCACTCCGTGCCAAGACGGTCGCCGCCACGACAACGACGAGCAACACCGCGGCTGCGGCGCCGTGCCAGCCCCACATCGCCAGCGCAGGAACGGCCCAAGCCCACGTGGCCCAGCCCTGTGCCGCGGCGCCCCATCCGTACGCTTTGGCGCCCGCGATGCTCCGAAGGTGGTCGGCGCGGGAGGCGGCGAGGCGGCCGGCACCGTCAGCGAGGCGGAACGGTCCGAGGAGGGCCCAGGTTTGGCCGGCGAGGACTTCCCGCCAGGCCTCCCGCCACGGACGGGCGACCCCGGCCCCAGACAGCCGACGCCACTTGGCCACTTCCAGCCCCATGTTCACAGGCCAAAGCGCCAACACGGCCACAACCGCCCACGGAGCGACCGGTCGGGTCTGCGCCAAAGCCGACCATCCGCCGTGTGCGGCGAGCACCCCTGCAACCCCCGCCACGGCCACCAAGGACGTGCCCCACGACAAGGCCGTGCGATGTTCACGTACCCATGCGGATGCTTTTTTCAGCACGGGCTTCGAGGCCTCCTTCAAGAGGGCGTACTTTGTCGAGACGAACGCCGTGTTCATTTGGCCTCGAAGTTACCCATGTCCTCTCGCACCCCCGCCCAAGCCCCTGAGCGCATCATCCTCGGCATCGACCCCGGAACCACCATCATGGGGTACGGCGTCATTCGCAGCCGTGGAAAGAGCCACGTCGAGGTGGTGGAGATGGGCGCGCTGCACTTGAGCAAATACAAGGACCACGCGCTGAAGCTGAAAAAGATCTTCGACCGCGTGACGAGCCTGATCGAAACGCATGCGCCGGATGACCTGGCCGTGGAGGCGCCGTTCTTTGGCCAAAACGTGCAATCCATGCTGAAACTCGGCCGCGCCCAAGGTGTGGCGCTCGCGGCGGCCCTGGCCCACGAAATTCCTGTGGCGGAATACGCGCCGCGCCGGGTCAAGCAAGCCGTGACCGGAAGTGGAGCGGCCTCCAAGGAACAGGTGGCGGGGATGGTCCAGCGCACGTTGGCGATTCGCGCCGAGGACATGCCCAAGGAATTGGACGCCACGGACGGCTTGGCGGTGGCCCTTTGCCACCATTTTCAGCTCGCCACCCCTAAAATGCAGCGAGGTGCGGGCGGTTGGAAGGCGTTTTTGGCTGAAAATCCGGACCGAGTACGCTCGTAATCGGCTTTTTTCGAAAGGCTATTTAGGCTTAAAGCATTGATAACCAGTGATTATACAAAAATTATTATGTTTTTTTATATTTTTCGATGTAACTTTCATCTAGAGGTACTCGTTAGAGAACCTTGAAGCGCAAGCTTCGATAACAGTTTACTTGTTTTCATTCAACAGTGGGAGGGTCGCTCGACGGAGTGG
>JAQCBJ010000051.1 GCA_027621555.1 Bacteroidota bacterium
CGTTGTTGAACGTCCCCTGCTCTTGAACCAACAACGTTCCCTCCCCGTCGTAAATCCTGTAGCCCGGCAAGTAACCTCCACCGAACGAGTAAAACACCGCGTTGAGAACGTCCCCGACGTCCACCCCAAACTCGTACGACAACGACGTGCCGCCCGGAAGCGTCACCGCGTCGAGCACGGTTTGGTTGACTTGCAACTCGACGTACGTGCCGTTGAAGAGGTCCTCGAATTCCCACCCGTCGCCGCCCTGGTCCGTCACTTCAAGCGTCCACACCCCGCACGTCCCCTCTGGAACTTCGATCTCAGGAGCAAGTACTTCGTCCAAGACGTGAACGACGCCGTTGTAGGTCGGGGCATCGACTTGCAACACGGAAGCTCCTCCGTACGACCACTGCCCAGCTCCGCCTGACAAGGCGAACGTGGTGCCGTTGAGGTTGGTGAGGTTGGCGCCGCTGGAGAAGTTGGGGGAATCGACGAGGTACTGGAGGATGTGGTTTTGGACCAGCTCCACGAGGTATTGGGAGGAGAGCAAATCCGCCACATCCCACCCCTGGGCCTCAAGGAAGACTTCAAAAGCTTCGTCCGTCGGCGCCCACACCGTCCACGGCCCAGGCTCATCGTAGCTGTTGTCAATCAAGACCTGGAAACTGAGATCTTCTTGGAGAAAAACCCCTGCAATGGCTTGCTCGAGGAGGGTGTGGTTGGGGCTGTTTTGGATCCACGCCCAAACGTGTGGCGCCGGCAACCCCGAAGGCGCCAGCACCTCGTCAATCACGTGCGCCACTCCGTTGAACGCCTCGAATCCTGTTTGGACGATGCGTGCGCCGTCCACAAAAGTTCCCTCGGCGCTGACGGTCACCTCCAAGGCCTGACCCTGCACCGTGGTGAGCGTCATGCCGTCTTCGAGGTCGTTCAACGTCCAGACTCCGGGAACCGAATGGTACTGCATGATTTCTGGGAAATCTGGAATGGCCAGCATGTCGAACTGCCCCAAATTCATGAAGTCCATTGCCGCGTTCACGGCGTTGTCGTTGGGCACAAAAATCGTGTGTTGTCCGAGGCTTGTCAGGACTCCCGGAACGAACGATTGAAAGGCGTAACCGGACATCCAGGCTGCGACGGTGTCCGACTGCTGCATGTCGATCAGCAAATCGTTCAAGTCGTATGCGTCAACCACAATCGTGCCCTGCATCCCGGCTTGGGCGTTGAAACCTACCGAGCAGTCGTACGAATACGTGCCCGGCGTGTTGAACGTCACCGTTCCCATGCACGTGCCGGCAACGGTTCCCAAGGATTGCGGCAACGCGAACGGCATCGGGTTGCCAAAAGGTTCGCCCGTGACGCTGTTGGTGACCCCGTTGACCGTGTGGATTCCCTCGATGTTGATGAAGGACACGGAATCGCCGGGCTCCACCGTCAGCTCAGCAGGGGTGAATTCGAAGTTTTGGAGAATGACGGTGTGGTTACCGTCGCATTGGGCAGATGCGTTTCCGAGGATCGTCGCGCACAACGCAGAAAGAAGAATTAGGCACGAAGGTGTATTCATGCGGGACAAACAACTTCTTTGAGAACATGTTCTCCCCTCCTGTCTGGCATTCGATTGGACGTCTTCGTTGACGGCGACCAAATCACCGAAGCGCAGCCTTTGCAAAACTGACGAGCCCCAACACGACGAGCCCCGCTCCCAAGCCGAGCACGGCATCGGCAAGGAGTGCAGGAACGTTGTGGAGCAGGTCGTGAATTCCCGGAACGTGGTGGTGGAAAATGCCTCCGGACACGAGCAGCAAGGCGACCGTCCCTACAACGCTCAGCACCTTGATCACCACAGGCAACGCGGCCACGAGAAATCGCCCCAGACGTCGGGCGAACGTGGAAGAACGCTTCAGGAGCGCCAGGCCCGCGTCGTCCATCCTGACGAGCAAAGCGACCACCCCGTAGACGCCGATCGTGGCGAGGAGGGCGATGGCGGTGACGGCTGCGATTTGGACTTCGAGGGCGGCGTCCATAACCTCCCCCAAGGCAATGACCACGATTTCCACGGACAAGATGAAGTCCACCACGACAGCCGACCGAATGCGCTCCTTTTCCGGAGGGCGATCCTGGGAGCTGTGCTGGGAAGCGCCTCGGTGCAAGGCCACGTGAGCGACCTTTTCCGCTCCCTCGAAGGCGAGAAAGAGTCCGCCCGCAATCAGGATGGGCTCAATCGCCCAAGGCGCCCATGCACTCATGGCAAACGCCACAGGCAAAATGATCAGCTTGTTCAGAAACGAGCCTTTGGTGATGGCCCACAAGACGGGCAGCTCGCGAGACGCCGCAAACCCCGTGGCCTTCTCGGCATTCACCGCCAAGTCGTCGCCCAAAATGCCAGCCGTCTTTTTCCCCGCGACTTTGGTCATCACCGCCACGTCGTCCATGAGCATGGCGACGTCGTCGAGCAGGGCAAAAATTCCGCTTGGCATGGGTCAGTGAATGAGGACGACAGAACGTGAGACGGTTTGGCCTGAAGGGGATTGAACGCGCAAAACCACTGCGCCCCTCGGCCACATCGAAACGTCCAGCGTTTCTTGACCGGACCAAACCACGGGCCACTCTCGGCCCAACATGTCACTCGCATGCAGTTGGCAAGCGTCAGGCAACGGACGAATCCTCAAAACATTCGTGGCGGGATTGGGGCCAACGGCAACGTGCGGCACACCCGACGCGCCCGGCACACCTGCCGTTTCGCATGTCCAATCCACCTCCACTTCCGCCTGAGATTCAGCGTAGGCCTCCACCGAGCCCAAGGCCAATTCCGCATCTTGAAGGTGAGCTTCGAGCCACAACTGAACGCACATGAAACTGTGCGCTTGCTGTTCCTGCCGCGGCATTCCGGTGAACGTGATTTCCCCGAAATCGCACAGTGTGCCGGCATCCGCGAAACCGCAATGGCCGCCCCCGATGAGATTCACCCACGCGCGGCAATCCGCGTTCGAGGTCGCGGCGTACATAGGCTCGTGGTGGTCCGACGGCAGCGTGACGAGGTCGCCGCTGCCAGAAATCACCATGGTCGGAGCCACAATCTCGGAGCCTGCCGCGATCGCCGACGGCGACGTTTCTGCGGGCGCCAAGCCGATCAAAGCATCCACCGCCGAGCCAAGTTGCGCGGCCGCCAACCAGGCTGCTCCCCCTCCCATGCTGTGCCCCATCAAGGCCACGCGGTCGCCCAATACGCCGTCCAATTCACTCAGGTCTGTGGCCGCGCGCTCCACGACGTACGCCAAGTCCAACCCAAAGTCCTCATGAGAAGGTGCGAAACTCGTCTCGGTGTCGACAAGAACCACCACGAAACCCTCCGCGGCGAGTGCCGTGGCGAGGTCATCGTAATCCGTGGTGGGCATCACAAAGCCGTGTCCGAAGACCACCCAAGGCAAGGCCTCGATTGCGTCGGACGGAACACGAATGTCCAGGCCGATAATCCTCCCCGCTCGGGACGTGTCGGTGAGGGCCGCAGTGATTTGGTCCACCTGAGAAGTCGCCGAAGAAAAGCACATCAAGGCCGTCGCCAAGAGGACCCATGCTCGGGCATCCGTGAGTTGAATTTGTGACATGAAGCGAAGGTACACCTCGACCCATGTCCGACCCTTTCCTTACCTTTTCTCTGTTATGCGAACTCATCTCCCGTTGTTTTTCAGCTTGTTAACCACGCTTCCTGCAGCTCTGCTGGCCCAAACCGTCACCTTCCACGCCGACGTCGCCCCCATCATCTACACCCATTGCACCGAGTGCCACCGGGTCGGGGAAATTGGCCCCATGCCGCTCACGAACTACGCGGAAGTCGCGGCGTACGGCGAGTTCATCGAGTACGTCACGTCCACGGGCTACATGCCGCCTTGGACTCCGGACGAATCCTATTCGCACTTTGTGGGCGAGCGCGTGCTGACCGACGACGAGAAAGCCACCCTGAGCGCGTGGGTGGCCGCGGGAAAACCCGAAGGCGATCCGGCCGACAATCCGGGCCTGCCCGCATTTCCTGAGGGGAGCCAAGTCGGAACACCCGACCTGGTGTTGCCCATGGCAGAGCCGTACACGCACGGCGGCGACATGACGGACCAGTACCAGGTGTTTGTGCTTCCGGCCGCTCCCGACAACGACCTCGCGATCCGAGCCCTTGAAGTCCGGCCCGGCAACCGAAACGTCTCGCACCACGCCATCCTCGGCCTGGACGTCTCGGGAACCGCCGCGAACCTCGACGCGCAGGACCCGGATCCGGGCTACGAGAGCTTCGGGAGCTTTGGGTTCAGCGCAGAGAGCAATTTCTTCGGCGGCTGGGTTCCCGGCGCCATGACGGTTGAGTACCCGCCCGGCATTGGCCGCACCGTGCCCGCCGGCGCCGACATCCTGCTCCAAATGCACTACGGCCCCTCGCCCATCGACGAAACGGACCAGACGGAGATCAACGTGTTCTTCTCCGAGGAACCCATCGAGCGTGAAGTCCAAACCACCTTCATGGGGCCCCAGCACCTCGACGAGTTTTTTTACCTCCCGGCCAACCAGGTCAGAACCTTCCACGGCACCATGGACGTCAGCACCGACGTCAGCATGATCAGCATCGTGCCCCACTGCCACTTGATTGGCGTCTCGTGGGACGTGTTTGCCACTTCTCCCGACAACCAAGACACGATTCCCCTCATCTCCATTCCGTCGTGGGATTTCAACTGGCAAGGTTTCTTCACCTTCCCCACCCTGACCAAGATTCCTGCAGGCTACACCCTTCACGGCATCGCCTCCTACGACAACACAAGCGCCAACCCCTTCAACCCCAACGACCCGCCACAAAACGTGACGTTTGGCGAAGGCACGACCGACGAAATGTTCTTCGTCTTCTTCGACTACGTCTTGTACCAAGAGGGCGACGAAACAGTGTCGCTTGAGCCCTCGGACCCCAGCTGCGTGGGCGACTTGACGGGCGACGGCGTGGTCAGCGTGGAAGACATGCTCTTCCTGCTGTCGGACTTTGGGTGCGTGACAAACTGCGCAGCGGACGTCGACCTCGACAACGCCGTCACCATCGCGGACCTCTTGCAACTGCTCAGCGCCTTCGGCGAACCTTGCTGACCTTTGCCGCATGGAACCCCTCTGGCGCGTCTTGATTTTCCTGGCTCCCCTCTGTCCGATTTGCCAAAACATGACGTTCGACCTGCGTCAGCTTGAGAAGGACTTCAATGGCGAGCCCGTAGAGTTTGTGGGTGTGTTCCCCAACGCGTCGACCTCCGAGGCCCAAATCGCCACCTTCCAACAGACCTACGGCTTGACCATGCCCCTTCACCTCGACACCGCCGACTGGGCCGGAACCTTGGGGGCACGGTGGACGCCTGAAGTCTTCGTGCTCGATGCGGCTGATTCCGTGGTGTACCAAGGACGCATCAACGACCGCTACTTCGCCCCCGGGAAGCGCAAACCCAAGACCAAGCGGCGAGACCTCGATGCCGCGCTGCGCGATTGCCTTGCTGGACGCGAGGTCGCAGAGCCCGTCACGGACGCCGTGGGATGCCCCATTGAAGGAGTGAGGTTGTCGGTGCCCGACTGACCCGACGCGGGTTGCTTATTGCGGAGCCGAGAAAGCCGGATTCGTGAGGAACACCTCGTCGGAAAACGATTCCATAAACGCGACCAAGTCCAGCTTCTCCTGCTCGGTGAGGTTCAATCCCTCTGCGTAGATGTGCATGTCGGGATCGAGGTTAGGCGCCAAGAAATCCACGCCGGAATTGTAGTGCTCCACCACCTCGAGCAAGGTGCTGAATCGACCGTCATGCATGTACGGCGCTGTCTGCGCGATGTTGCGGAGCGTCGGAACCTTGAATTTCCCAAGGTCGCTATCCAGGCCGCTCACGGCTCCAAGCCCCGGATCGGTGACAGTGCCGTCGAGGCCATTGCTTTTGAGGGTTTGGTCGGTCAGCAGCGGCCCTGCGTGGCAGTGCACACACTCGGCCTCGCCGAAGAACAGATCAAACCCGCGCAACGCCGAACTGTCCAAAACACCCATCGCGCCTTCGTAGAAAAACGCGTCGTACGGCGCGTCAAAGGACAACAGCGTGGTTTCGAAGGCCGCGATTGCCCGTGTTACCTGGTTGCTGTCGAGGTCGAGGTTTCCAAACGCCTCGAAAAACATCTGAGGATACGTTCCGCTCTCGCGCAACTTGCCTTCGACACTTGTCCAAGTTTCCGCCATCTCGAGCGGGTGCACCACCGGGTCGTGCGCTTGGCCTACCAAGGAATTCCTGCGACCGTCCCAAAAGAACGACTCGTCGAACGCCAAATTGACGATCGCCATGGCGTTCCGATCGCCCACGCCCCCACCCACTCCTTCGCTGAAGGGCCGTGGGTCGGAAAACCCGTTGGCTTGAAGGTGGCAACTGGCGCAACTCACCGTGCCGTCCGCACTGAGCAAGGGGTCATGAAACAGGTGACGACCAAGTTCAACTTGAGCCCGCGTCGGCTCCTCCAGCTCAACCCCCACATAGGACGTGACGTGCGCCGGAATGTCCAGCGACACTCGGGTCAAGTCGTGTTCCCAATGCCGTTCGGGACGGCACTGTACCAACGTCGTCACGAAGGCGGCTCCGAGCACAAACCGCGTAACGAACCGCATCCGGGTCACTGCAACCACAACGTCACGTTCACCCCGTCGTCTCCTCGAAGGATGTATATGCCAGTGGGCAAATCTGCAACTTGCAGCGTCGCATTTGAACCGACGAGATTCCAAGATTGCGCGAGCTTTCCGGACATGTCAACGAGCATCACCTGGCTTGGCAAACTCGTCCCATTCAACGAGAGCTGACGGAAAGAGGCATTCCAAGAAGGCGTCCACGTCGCCACGGGGTGCTCACCGACTCCTGAAGTGGGGTCCACCACGTTCAAGGTGCCCCAATTGTTCGAATTCCCGGGGTTCGTTCCACAATGGAAATAGTAGACACCGGGTTCTTCCAGCGTACAAAAGGCCTCAGGAGATCCCGCCGTCACCGTGACCGTCGGAAAAAACGTAGGAGACTCGATGCCCGTTCCGTGACCACTGGTCATCGGATGAGGACCTCCCCCTCCGTAAATGAATTGGATGGTGTCACCCACGTTGACCACGGCTTCGTCGCTTGGAGCGAGGCCCGAGTGTTGAACGGTGAAGGATGCTGCGATTTGAGACAAGCCCAACAGCGGAGCTGCCACCAAAGTCAAGCCCAAGGTGATTTTCGTGAGGTTCATGCCCACAAGTTAATACGAGGAAACAAAAAAGGGCGTCCCGAAGGACACCCCTGAATGGTCTGTGACGAGAGAGGTCAATCTTCCACTTCCACGTGGAATCCGGTCTCCATCTCGACGCCCGTGCCGTCCGTCGCGGTAAGCTCCATGTGAAAATCGCCTTCAACTGAAGGGGCGGTCAGGGTGTCGCTGAACGCGAACGTGGTGGCTCCCAAGGGCGCCAACGCGGTCGACCAATGCACCGAATCGGTGTCCTCTTCCACGAGCCTTAACGAAGCCAACGCCACGCCGTCGCTGTCGGACACAACGCCCTCGATCAGGACTAACGACCCGATGTTCCACTCCACCTCCCCGTCGAGCGTGGCAGGATCCAGGCCGTCGATGGAGGTCAATGTGAATTCAGGCAGGTGGTTGTTTTCAATGTGCATGTCCGTCACAAACTCCTCTGCGTTGCCCGCGGAATCGACCAGGGACACGTTGACGTGCCAAATCCCACGAGCCGTCAACGGAACGTTTAAAGTGATGGAGGATGCATCCTCCAAGCCGGACAGGCTTTGGTTTTCCAACACAGCCCAGTCCGAGCCGCTGAACAACACCAGCCCCTCGTCTTCGTGTTCCTCGTGCTCTTCACCCTCATCATGATCGTGCTCGTCTTCTTCATGTCCCTCGTGGCCTTCGGCGCTGTGGATGTCCCACCGCACCTCGCTCAACCCTTCGTCGTCGCAGAACAAGTCCGACAAAGTGATGGTGTCTCCTGCGAGCACGTCGATTTCAGCCGTCGTGACGCTGAGTTCAGCGTCCACCCCAGTGCATACAGTGGGGTCTTCTCGGTCAGTCTGTTGGCACGACGGCAACGCGGCCAGCGCCGCAAAAACTCCGACGGTTGCCGGAATGTTGAAATTCATGTTCATGTGGATTGTGTTTCGTTTTTCATGTTGAAAGAACGCTTCAACGTTTTGCTGAAGCGGAGTTGCACCCACCGCCCTTGAGCCACCAAGCCCAAGGCACGGTATGCGCTGGTGTGATCAAGCCACGGACGGTTGAAGGCGTTTTGGATGTCCAAGGACCAAACGCCCTTCGCCGTGGTTTGAGAAAGTGTGATGTCGGCGAGCAGCGCGCCTGGGGTGGCGTCTTCGTTGCGCGCAGTAAGGACCGCGGGGGCCATGCCGCGTCCCGACAAGGTCAATGCTGTCCCGTTCCGGGCGCGCCCCTGCCATTCGAGGCTGCCCTGAGCCGGCGTGGTGAACGGCAACCCCAGACCAGTGGCCAGGTCCCATTGCCCCAACACCGAACCTTTCAGTCGAATTGTTTGGCGCTCCGCATGCCAAGCCACCTGCCCCTCGCCCCCTGTTCGGCAGGCGTTGTTGGCTTCGAAGCGGTAAATCTGACCCGCGTGGGCGATGGGGGCGAATTGTGGACTCGGCGTGATGGAAATGAACCCGCGATGCAGAGCTACAAATCCCCGCATCTGCCAGCGCCACCCGAAGCTCGACTCCGCGTTTTCAAGTTGAACTCGGGCCTCCCCTGCCCACTCCGTGTCGAGGTCGGGATTGCCTTGCTCAAATCGGAACGTGCCGTGGTGAATGCCGTTGGCACCCCATTCGTAGTTGCTCGGGACGCGGCCGTACGCCACCACCGTCACGTGGCCGGAAATCGGCCGACGGGAGAGCGACCACGGGCGTTGCCAAGACACCATCCCTCCGGGAATCGTTCGGCGGAACGGAAGGGCGCGCACGTCCACACCCACCACTTCGCCTTGCGCATTGAAGCTCGGTTCTTGGTGCCCTTGCTGTGAGGCGTGGACCAGATCCAATCGACCGGCCCAAGTGGACCGTCCTTGGGACGACTCCCCCATCAAGGACCATCGCATGCGGCGGTGGTCGGCGAGCAAGAATTCCCAACCGGAAGTTTCCACCCACTGTCCCTCAGACTGGAAGCCCCAAGCTCCGTGTGGACCCGTTCGACGGGCTTCGGCAAACGACGTCCACTCCTCCAGAGACAGACTCAGGTCCGAGTCGGGCAAGGGCCCCCATCCCTGGGCATGGGGCGGCGCAAGTTCAAGCCTTTGGTTCCAGGAGGCACTGGCTTTGTAGGACCACCTTGCGGGAGAATCGACCCGTGCGTCGGTCCAGCGCAGAAGGGTTTGGACGCGTGACGCGTGTTGGTGTGGAAGTCGAATGTCAAATCGCCCGTCGTTGGGTTCCAAATCGCCCTGGCGAGGCAGCCCCACGATGCCCGGAAACAGTCCCTGGCGGACGTCCGAGGCGCGCAACGACGCTTGAAGGGTGCGGCCCGACCGCGTGGTGGACTCCACGCCGAGCACGGCATGCCCCGACTTTCCTGCGGTGTTGGTCAGTTCTCCCGTTTCGAGCTCGTACACACGATCCAAATACGCGAACGTGCGTTGAGGCACTTGGGAGGACCCAAAGCCTGCCACCGAGAGCCCGGCGTGCCAGTGCACGCGAGGGGTTGAGGCGATGTGCAGGGCATGCACCCCGCCTTTGAGTTGCCCCACTTGGGCGACCAGGCCCATGCGTGTTTGGGTGTCGGGCGCGTTGGTGCGGTTGGGCGATTCGAAGCGCACGCCACCGCCGACGGCTTCCGGCCCCATCCAAACGTGTCCGCCGCCGGGCACCCACGCCGTGGCGACTTGAAGTTCCGGAGCCACCAGAACGCCGTGGTCGGTCCCCCACCGCCCCCCTTGCTGGGGCACGCCGTCTTCGAGCACCGCCACCCGAGAACCGTAAAGCCCTCGCACGACCGGCTGAATCATGCCTGCACCGAGATCGAGGCTTTGGAGGCCTGGGGTTTGGTCTAGGGCCTGCATCAACTCCGGCGTGTCCAAAACGTGCGCTTCCGATTCTTGGAATCGGCTGACGGCGACCTGAGCCTGGCCTAGGTTCACCTTCAATTCGTCCATCCACACGTCGACGTGCGATGCGGGGTTCAACACCACGCGGGTGCCAAATCCGACGAACGACACGGTGAGCGAGTCCACGCCGTGCGGGCAGGACACGCGAAACGCCCCCGACTCGTCCGTGGATGTGGCCAGGCCGCAAGGCCAGGCCATCACCAGGACACCAGGGAGTTTGGAAGACGTGGAACGATGAAGAACGTGCCCCTCCACGGCCGTGGGCATGGGGGTTTGGGTCCGGGTCTCGCTAGGCCAAAAAACCAGGCCTCCCAAAAGCACCGCTGCCGCCACCACACCATTCAAAGTCGAGTGC
>JAQCBJ010000010.1 GCA_027621555.1 Bacteroidota bacterium
CCAAGCCAAACCGCCATCCCCGCGACCCCCAACCAGGCCAAGGCCAAACCCCGCTTGTTCCGGAGCGTCCACCGCAGGGCGCGATGAAGTGCCCCGTTCCAGAAGACGCCCGTGCCTTGTTTGGACACTTCGGGAGGAGGAGCGAGTACCATCACGCTGGGCAAAAGGGTAAAGGCCAGCACGTAAGCCACGCCAACGCCCACCGCGGAGTACACGCCGAAGTCGTGAACGGGCCCAATGGAGCTCGTCAGCAAGGTCAAGAATCCAAGCGCCGTGGTGAGCGAGGTCAGGAACGTTGCGAGGCCCACTTCACGGAATGCGCGGGTCATGGATTCTCGGTGGGACACGTCCGCGCGCCGCTCGTCGTAGTATCGCGTCAGCACGTGAACTACGTCGGAGATGCCCACGACGAACAGGATGGTTGGCAGAACGACGGTCATGACGTCCACGGCCTTTCCCGTCGCCACCATGATGCCCAACGTCCAAAGACCGCTGACGAGAACCACCGTAAGGGGCACAAGCACACCCCACGCCGTCCGGAACGCGAACCACAGGAAAGCGACCAGCAACACAATGCCCACACTGACGAACCACGCTACCTCGCGCTCCATCACTCCGACGTAGTACGCCTGAGCCACCGCCCGTCCGGACACGTGCACGTCGAGAATGGCACTCTTCGAGCGGTGCACGGATTCTTCCCAGGCGCTCACCGCTGCTGCGAGGGAGTCGCAGCCAGCCTTGCTCAGCCCATCGGTGTGCTCGAGGGTGAGGGCGACCGCGCGGCCACTGGGACTGACAAACGTCCCCATCACATCGTTTCGCAAGCGAAGCCTTGCGAGGTCCTTGCTCAAGGTGCTGTCGCTGGACCAGGAGAGCAAGGGGCGCTGAAAGGCCATCCCGCTGAGAAGATCCCTCACGGGGAGCTTGAGACGGGTGGGGGATTGCACCGACTCCACGCTGGGTAACGCTTCCAAGGCATCCACGTGAGCGTCCACCTCGGCCAAGAACGCGGCAGACAAGCTGTCGCCCTCGAACCCCACAATGAGAAAATCGTTGTCACTTCCAAACGTCTCTCGAAACTCCCGGTAAAACGTGGTCTCGGGATGGTCTTCCGGGAAGAACTGCTCGAAGTCGTAGTTGAATTCGAGCCCCAGCGCCTGCCAGCCCATCCACCCTGTGACCGCCACCAACGTCGCAAGAACGGTCCAAGCGCGTCTGCGCCAGGAGGGGGGAAGGGATGTGGAAGACGGGACGTGCATGATGCAAAGGTGGAACACGCACCGCGGCATGCGGTTCATCCTTGCACAAAAAAAGCCCCGCACTGGGCGGGGCTTTCGTGTTCACAGGTGGAAGGGCTTAGCCTTCCTTCACTTCTTCAAAATCCACATCCGTCACTTCGGCATCGCCGTCGGCGGAAGCTCCCGCCGGACCTGCCGCGCCTGCGTCGGCTCCACCGGCTTCTTGCTGTGCGGCGTACATCTCTTGGCTGGCGGCTTGGAAAGCCGTGTTTAACGCTTCAATGCCGGACTTGCAACCGTCCACGTCTTGCGCGCTGTGCGCCTTCTTGAGGTTTTCGAGGGCCTCGTTGATCGGGGCCATCTTGTCCTCAGGAATCTTGTCGCCAAACTCCTTGAGCTGCTTTTCCGTCTGGAACACCATCGCGTCGGCTTGGTTCAGAACGTCCGCGCGCTCCTTGGCTTGCGCATCCGCATCGGCGTTGGCTTCTGCGTCGGCCTTCATGCGTGCGATTTCGTCCTCGCTCAGTCCGCTTGAGGCTTCAATTTTGATGCTCTGCTCCTTGCCGGTGGCCTTGTCCTTGGCGCCCACATTGATGATGCCGTTGGCGTCAATGTCGAAGGTCACCTCAATCTGAGGCACGCCGCGAGGTGCAGGGGGGATGTCCGCCAAGTGGAAGCGTCCAATGGTCTTGTTGTCCGTGGCCATCGCGCGCTCGCCCTGGAGCACGTGGATTTCCACGCTGGGCTGGTTGTCGCTGGCCGTAGAGAACGTCTCCGACTTCTTGGTCGGGATGGTGGTGTTCGCGTCGATCAACTTGGTGAACACGCCGCCCATCGTTTCGATGCCGAGCGACAAAGGCGTCACGTCCAAGAGGAGGACGTCCTTCACGTCACCTGTCAAGACGCCACCTTGGATGGCGGCACCCACGGCCACCACCTCGTCGGGGTTCACACCTTTCGAGGGCTCCTTGCCGAAGTACGCCTTCACGGCGTCTTGCACGGCAGGGATGCGCGTGGAACCACCCACGAGGATCACCTCGTCGATGTCGCTTTTTTCGAGTCCGGCCGCTTTCAAGGCGCTCATGCAAGGCTCGATGGAACGCTTCACAAGGCTGTCGACAAGTTGCTCAAACTTGGCGCGAGACAAGCTGCGGACCAAGTGCTTGGGCACGCCGTCCACAGGCATGATGTAGGGGAGGTTGATCTCCGAGGTGGTCGTACTGGAGAGCTCGATTTTCGCCTTTTCCGCAGCTTCCTTCAAGCGCTGGAGCGCCATGGGGTCCTTGCTGAGGTCAAGGCCGCTGTTTTCGCTCTTGAACTCGTCCACGAGCCATTCGATGATGGCTTGGTCGAAGTCGTCGCCGCCGAGGTGCGTGTCGCCGTCGGTGGAAAGCACTTCGAAGACCCCGTCACCGAGTTCGAGGATGCTCACGTCATGCGTTCCGCCACCGAGGTCAAAGACCACAATTTTTTGATCCGTCGCCTTCTTGTCGAGGCCGTACGCCAGAGCAGCCGCGGTAGGCTCGTTGATGATGCGCTTCACTTCGAGACCGGCAATTTCACCGGCTTCTTTGGTGGCTTGACGCTGGCTGTCGTTGAAGTACGCAGGAACCGTGATCACGGCGCCGGTCACTTCTTGTCCAAGGTATTCCTCGGCCGTGCGCTTCATTTTTTGGAGCGTCATGGCGGAGATTTCCTGGGGCGTGTACTGGCGGTCGTCGATTTGGACGCGGGGCGTGTTGTTGTCGCCCTTCACCACCTTGTAAGCCACTCGGCCGGCTTCCTTTTCCACTTCGCTGAAGCTGGAGCCCATGAAGCGCTTGATGCTGGAGATCGTCTTCGTAGGGTTGGTGATGGCTTGGCGCTTGGCAGGTTCACCCACTTTGCGTTCGCCACCGTCGATGAAGGCCACCACAGAAGGAGTGGTGCGTTTGCCTTCGCTGTTGTTGATGACCACAGGTTCGTTTCCTTCCATCACTGCGACGCAGCTGTTGGTGGTCCCGAGGTCGATGCCAATGATTTTACTCATGTTGCGAGGTTGTGTGTTGTTTGTTCGTTTGGCCTCCTTAGACCAAATCCAATGCCAACCCCGCCCGCCTCGTGCCAGTCTGACAACCTGTCAAGGTGCGCCTTCCATTTTCTGCCACAGACGTCAATTTCAAGGGGTGGAGGCTGACATGCTGACGGATTGACGCGTCGTCCAGCGTTCACTCCGCGGCCCACGCCGACACTGCGCGGAGGTGGTCCACGACGTGGAGCATCCGCGAGCCGTACCAACTGAACGCCTCGCCGTCCACCAGCTTGAACCGCGCATCAGGAGATTCCGCTTGGAGCGACGCCAGGTGCTTGTCGGCAAACGGGAAAGGCTCGGAGGGCAGGAGCCAGGTTCGTGCCTTTCGCGCGCCCTGCTTCGGAGACTCGCCCATCGTGGGGTATCGGTCGTTTGATGAGGTGACTTCGAAGGCGTTGGCGATGCCCCAATGCTTCATGACGTCGCTGATGAACGTGTCGGCTCCAGCCACCATCCAAGGCGAAGACCAAACCGCGTACCCAGCCTCACCTCGCGCAGGCCGAGGATCTCCCCACGCCTCTGCGATGCGCTCCGACCACTCGCTGGCCTTGGCCTCGCACCCGATCCACGTCCCGAGTTCGGCCATGGCTTCCAGAGCTTGCGACACGGTCCGGACGTCGGTGACAAGGACCGCATCGTGCCCGAGGGCCTCCTGCACGCGTAGCACTTGTTCGCGGTCGTTTTCTTCCCGGTTAGCCACGACGAGGTCAGGTTGAAGGTCGACGACGGCTTGCACGTTCACGGTTTTGGTGCCGCCGACGCGAGGAACGGTTCGAAAGGCAGATTCTGGACGGACGCAGAACTTGGTTTGGCCTACGACCTCGGCCTCCAACTCGTGGAGGAATTCCGTCCAACTCGGAACCAACGAAACGACGCGCATGGTGCGAAGGTAGTCCGCTACCTTTGCCGCATGAACGCTCCAGTTCGATTTGCAGTGGTGGGATGCGGCCACATTGGGAAGCGCCACGCGGCCATGGTGCTCGGCCACGACGAGGCGCTTTTGGTGGCGGTCGTCGACACGGCCTGGGAAAGCCTTCGCTCGGAAGGTGCTATTGCGTCACCCGACTGGGCGCAGAAGGTTCGGGCTTTCGCGTCCTTGACCGAGGCGTTGGAGCACGTCGATGTGGACGTTGTCTCGGTGTGCACCCCCAACGGGTCGCATGTGGAGCTTGCGAAGGAAGCCGTGGCGGCAGGTTGTCACGTCATTTTGGAAAAACCCATGGGGTTGCATTCCGAGGGGGTGGTCGAGTTGCAACGGAGGGCGGAGGAAAAGGGGGTCACGGTGTTTGGGGTCATGCAGAATCGGTACGCCCCCGCGGCACAGTGGCTGAAGCAAACGCAGGTTGCCGGAGGGTTTGGGGAGATTTTGCAAGTTCACGTACAGTGCTTGTGGAACCGCGACGAGCGCTACTACACACCGGGTTCGTGGCGGGGCACTTTGGCTCAGGACGGTGGACCGTTGTTCACGCAATTCTCCCACTTCTTGGACATCCTGATGTGGGTGTTTGGGGAGTTGGAGGTGAAGGATGCGCATTTTGTCAACCAAACCCACCAAACGTCCACGGAATTTGAAGACGGTGGCGTGGTTCGCTTCGCCTTGGTACAAGGGGGGTGGGGGACATTGACATTCAGTACGTCCGCACCGCATCGGAATTTTGAGAGCAGCATGACCGTGATGGGCACGGCGGGCACTGTACGGATTGGCGGACAGTACATGGATCGCTTGGAGGAATTTGCGTTGCCCAACCTCGAGGAACCCGACATGGGGCAGACGCCACCACCCAACGACTACGGAGGGTACACCGGTTCCGCGGCCAACCACCATCACGTATACCACAACGTGCTCGAGGTTTTGCTGCGAGGGGCTGAGGTGGCCACACCCATCGAGGAGGGGTTGGCTGTGGTGCAAGCCATTGAGGAGATGAATCGGCTGGGCCGAGGTTAGCGGTTAGCGGTGGCGCGTGGGACGCGTCCAAGCGTTCCACGTCTTGGGGAAGGCCCACGCAAACCACCTTGGCACCTTGACCCAGCGGCGCATCAGGACCACGTCCGCACCAAACTCGGCGTAAAACTGGTCCACACCTTCGTCTTGGCTTCCGCCGAAATCAAATCGGGAGCATCCCAATTCCACGGCATGCCGCACGGCCGCCAGCAACATGGCCACGGAGGCGCGTCCCGATTCGGCAGAGCGGCGTTGTCCGCCAAAGGCGTACACGCAGGTGCCATCCTCCAACAGGACGAATCCGCCGGAGGCCCTTGTTTGCCCGTCGGAATCCAAGGCAACCACGGCGAAGGTCCAAGGCTCAGGGGCGAGGCGTGTGAGCAAAGAATTGAGGGCCCCTCCGTGGCTGGAAAGGCCTTTGCGTTCTCGAGCCGCTTGGTGAAGTTCGCCCACGGCCTGCCAGGCCCAGGGGTCTCGCGTGCTGACCTGCACCGACCCTCCGTCTCTGAGAAATCGGCGTTCTTGCTTCAGCCTGGATTTGGGGAGGGGCACGTCTCGGCCCTCGAGCAGCCGAATTTGGCGGGTGTGGCGCAGGACGTCACACCAGCCAGGAGGGGCTTGCAGGCAGTCGAATGCGCGAGGCCCCAAGTCCACCACGCACAGGCCTCGGGCCATTGCGGGCAGGCGGCCAAGCAGAGCGCGTTGTTCTTCTCGGCTGCCCGACAAATCAGCGTGCAAGGCCCAAGGTGGGGTGCACACGAGCGGGATCAAGGCCTTCAGGCGGGTCTGCGTCAAGGCCAAGGACCCGGAGCCTTCGCGCAACAAGAGTCCGTTGGTGCCCAACCACGACGAAGCCCCAAATCCGGAACGCACAGGCGCTTGGGGTGGGGCTTCGTTCCGCACAGGTGTCGGACTGGAGTTAGCCTCCGATGGAACGCTTCACCGCTTCAAATTCGCGGTCGCCTCCCACAAATTGGTCGCCCAGCGAAATGAAGGTGCGCGCCGCTGCGCGGTCGCCCATTTCGTCGAGCATTTCAATGGTCATGACGAAGGCGTACTGAAGCAACTCGCGTTGCCCTTCGGTGAGGCCACGCGCTTGCTGTTCCTTGAGGAGGTTGGACGCCGTTTCCCAAGCGTTGTCGGCGTCGCGTCGAGCCTTGAGGGCTAAGAATACCGTGCCGTACATCATCCACGCTCCGGGGTCTTCTTCGTCAATCGTAGTGAGGTACTTGTAGTAGGACTTGGCCTTGGTGTATTTGCCGTTGTCCATCTCGGTTTCTGCCGCGATGATGGTTTCCTTTCGCAAGTCCTCAAGGAATTCTTGTTCCTGTGGAACGTACTCCATTTCCTTGTCCTTCTTCACAAACTTGCCTGCGTACTTCAGCGAATTCTTCAAGGCCTTGAGCTTGTCCACTTCGTACGTCTCGCGCAAATCCGAGTCGTCGCTGTTGTGGATGCCGAGGTAGCCTTTGGCCATGTACAGGTAGGGGACGGGGTGCTTTTTCTGTTCTTCATCTTCCGTGTAGCGGATGGCTTTGAAAAGCACCTTCTCGTACTTCTCGTCCACGTACCAAACCAACAGTTGGTTCAGCTCGTCTTCGGTGATGAGAATGGGCTCTTCTTCTTCCTCTTCTTGAATTTGGGCGTGCACTTGAGGGGCTGCACCCAAAGCGAGGACAAACAGAAACGCCACGAAGGCAAAGAGAGGGGGGCGAACGGTGAGGTTGTTCATGGTTTCAATGTTTCGGGTTGGTTCTTGCCAAAAGACACAAACCGTGCCGAAGATACAGGACGACGAAACAAGGACGCTTTTTCCCTTGAAAATGTTGTTTGAACCGAGCCCTCGATGGGCTGTTCCTTTGTGCAGCATGCCGGCCCCTCAAAACCTTCCCATTCATGCGCCGTTGGAGCGGTGGTTCGCCGAGCAAGGGTGGACGCCCCAGGAATTTCAGCGCGAGGTGTGGCAAGCCTGCGCAGCGGGGGAGGACGGACTTCTCCAAGCGCCCACGGGAAGCGGCAAAACCTACGCGGCCATGGGGCACGTCATGGCCGAAGCGGCAAGCAGTCATTCTTCACGTCGCGGCCTCAAGCTCCTTTGGGTGGCTCCGCTCAGGGCCTTGTCTGCGGACATTGCCGACGCCGCCCGACGGATGGCCGAGGGGTTGGGGCTCGATTGGGAGGTTGGCTTGCGCACGGGAGACACGTCGGCCAAGGTCAAGGCGCAACAGAAAAAAGCGCTCCCGGACGTCTTGATCACCACGCCGGAGTCGTTGCACATCCTTCTCGCCCAAAAAGGCGGTGCACAGCGGCTGGCAGCCGCTTGCATGGTGGTCGTGGACGAATGGCACGAATTGTTGGGGTCCAAGCGCGGTGTCCAAACCGAACTCGCCATTTCGTGGATTCGACATGTGGGCCAGGCCCAAGGTCGACGGGCCTGCGTGTGGGGCATCAGCGCGACGTTGGCGGCTCCTGAAGTCGCGCTCGACGCACTCGTCGGGTCATCCAACGGAGTGTTGGTCCGCGCGGAGGTCCGCAAAGAAATCGAGGTGCTGAGCGCCATGCCCAAGGCCTTTGCGCGACTTCCGTGGGCCGGTCACATCGGTCTCCAGTTGCTGGACGAAGTGGTGGAGGTGGTGGAGGCACACACGAGCACGTTGATTTTCACCAACACGCGGCGTCAAGCCGAGGTGTGGTACCAGGCCTTGTTGGCGCACAAACAGGACTGGGCGGGCATCTTGGCGATGCACCACGGCTCGATCTCGCGGGAGTTGCGCGAATGGGTCGAAGACGCGTTGCACGACGGACGGTTGCGCGCGGTGGTGTGCACGGCGTCGTTGGATTTGGGTGTGGACTTCAGGCCGGTGGATGCGGTGGTCCAAATCGGAGGCCCCAAAGGCGTTTCACGCATGATCCAGCGCGCCGGCCGGTGCGGTCACCGTCCGGGCGAGCTCAGCAAGGCGCACTTTGTGCCCACGCACGGCCTGGAATTGGTCGAGGCGGTGGCGCTCCGTGAAGCCATCGCCCACGGCGAGATCGAGCCGAAGACACCGCTCATCCTGTGTTGGGACGTCCTCGTGCAGTGGCTGTGCACCTTGGCGGTGGGCGATGGCTTTGCGCCTCGCGAAGTGCGCGAGGCGCTGGCGCGCACGTACGCTTTCCGCGACATGGAGCCGGACGATTGGCGGCAGTGCCTGGAAATCATCTCCACGGGCGGGCCGTCGTTGCGCGCCTACACGGAGCATCGACGGGTCGAAGAAACCGAAGATGGCACGTGGGTCATGCGTGATCGCACCAAAGCGCGTCGCCATCGCATGAGCATGGGAGCCATCGTCAGTGCGACCATGGTGGCCGTGCACCTCAAGGGACAGGGGCTGCTCGGGCACGTCGAGGAGACCTTTGTTGCGTCGTTGAAGGAGGGGGACGCGTTCGTGTTTGCAGGCCACGTCGTCACGTTGGTGTCGTTCCAGGGGTTGGTGGCCAAGGTCAGACGATCCAAATCGAGCACGGCCCGAACGCCGGCGTGGATGGGCGGCCGGATGTCGCTCAGCAGCGAGTTGTCGCACCGACTGCGCTTGGCATGG
The DNA here is from genome assembly GCA_027621555.1 of Bacteroidota bacterium. GTDB lineage: Bacteria > Bacteroidota > Bacteroidia > Flavobacteriales_D > Sanyastnellaceae > UBA11663. The sequence continues at coordinate 8,833 of JAQCBJ010000010.1, forward strand.
GACCGCATGGCCACTCCTGGCGCCGATTGGGAGCCCGAGCTCCAGCGCCTGGCTCCCATGGTCCAAATCCAATCCGAGCGCAGCGCCATCCCTCGCGCGCACCAGCTGTTGGTCGAAACGCTGCACGACGGAGACGGCCACCACCTGTTCCTGTACCCGTTCGAAGGGCGCAAGGTCCATGAGGCGCTGGCTTCGCTGCTGGCGTATCGGTTGAGTTTGCTCGCACCCCAAACCTTCAACTGGGCCTGCAACGACGACGGCCTCGAATTGCTCTCGGACCAGCCCATTTCTTGGGAACGCATCGAAGACGCCAACCTCCTTGACCCAGGCCACCTCATGGACGATTTGAGCGCAGGCTTCAACGCCTCGGAACTGGTGCGCCGAAAATTCCGCGACGTCGCCACGATTGCGGGCCTCGTGTTTCAGGGTTTTCCCGGCGCAACCGTCAAGGAGCGCCACCTGCTGACGTCCACCAATTTGTTGCTTCAGGTGTTCCAGGATCACGACCCCGACAACCTGTTGTTGCGCCAAGCACAGGACGAGATGTTGGCGGACCAGCTCGAATTTGGACGGCTCTTAATCTGGCTTCAAGGCATGCCGGAACGGGAAGTGGTTCACTGCGTCCTCGACAAACCGTCGCCATTGGCCTTCCCTCTGTTCGTCGATCGCCTGCGCGAAAGGCTGTCGTCCGAATCCTTGGAAGATCGGTTGAAGCGGATGGCTTGGATGTGATTTGAGTTCAAGTTCGTGCAACCATCAAGGGTCGGACGGCGTGATGTATTTTTGACCCCCATGCAAGAAACCGCTCCAACCTCCAGTGCCCGCAGGGCGTTGTCTTACGTCCGCGTGTTTGCGTTGTCATTGATTTGGCTTGGAGCATGGAATGCGGCGTGGGGACAGGGAACCGTGAAGGGATTCTTGAAGGCTGAGGCGTCGGGCGAAGCGGTGATGTTCGCGTCGGTGACGTTGGAAGGGACGGCTTACGGAGTCTCGAGCGACGTGGAAGGGTACTTCAGCCTGAGCCGAATCCCCGCAGGTCAATACACCTTGGTCGTGTCGAGTCTGGAATACGAGACGGTTCGAGAAGCCATCGAAATCCGAGACGACCGGGTGTTGACGAAGAACATCTTTTTGGCCTCCAAAGTCGTCACGTTGGAGGGGGCAGAGGTGTCCGCCGACCGGGAAGAACAGACCACGCAGGTGCGGACCTCGGTCGAGACCATCCGTCCTGCCGACATCAAGCGCATCCCCAGCTTTGGCGGCGCTCCGGACTTGGTCCAGGCCCTCCAGGTCCTTCCGGGCTTCGTGTCGACGGGGGACCAGGGGGGGCAGCTGTACATCCGTGGCGGGTCGCCCATCCAAAACAAGGTCTTGCTTGACGGCATGCTCGTGTACAACGCGTTCCACAGCATTGGCCTGTTCAGCGTGTTCGATTCGGACGCGTTGGCGAACGCCGACGTCTACACAGGCGCTTTTTCGGCCAAATACGGCGGGCGCATCAGCAGCGTCATGGACATCCGCACGCGCGACGGAAACATGCGCGAGACGGAAGGGCGCGTTGGTGCGAGCCCGTTTGGCGCCAAGCTTCTCGTGCATGGCCCGCTTCGGCCGATGTCGGACGACCGCACGGGAGGCATCAGCTACTTGTTGAGCTTGAAGCACAGCTACCTTGAGCAGAGCTCGCAATTCTTCTACCCGTACATCGACGACGGCCGACTGCCCTTTGGGTTCACCGACGCGTACGGCAAGTTGACCTTCGGTGGTGGCGACGGCTCGAAGTTGAGCTTGTTTGGGTTCAACTTCAACGACAACGCCAGCGTGCTTGACGACAGCACCGGGGTGGACTTTGCCAACTACGGGTGGCGAAACGTCGGGGGAGGTGGAACCTTCACGGTGGTGCCCCCCGGTTCGTCTGTGCTGCTGAACGGGCACTTCGCCTTGAGCAATTACCGCATCAATTTCCAAGAGGAGGGATCCCAAGACCGTTACAGCGAAGTGCAGGGATTCAATTTTGGGTTGGACTTCAAATACATCCTCGGAGAAGACAACGTGGAGTACGGCTTGGAGGTGGTCGGGATGCGAACGGACTTCCTGACCTACAATTCGCTCGCTGTTTCGGTGCAGCAGCAAGAAAACACCACCGAACTGGGAGGGTACCTCGATTACACCATCAAGCGCGGCCCGTGGATTGTGCAGCCCAGCCTGCGCATGCAGTACTACAGCTCGCTGGCCAAGGGGCGATTGGAACCTCGTTTTGGGATGAAGTACAAGGCTTCGGAGCGTCTGCGCCTGAAGGCCGCCGCCGGCATGTACTCCCAAAACGTGATCAGCGCCAATTCCGACCGCGACGTCGTGAACTTGTTCTACGGGTTCCTCGCAGGACCGCAAAACCTCCAAGACGAAATGCTCCGTCCCAACGGGGAGGTGCGCGAGATCACCCACAGCTTGCAGACCGCCAACCACGTGGTCGCAGGCTTTGAGTTTGACCTGACGGAAAGACTCAACGTCAACACGGAGGGGTACTTCAAGCATTTCAGCCAGCTCACCAACATCAACCGGAACAAACTGTTCCCCGACAACACGACCTACGCCGGCGAGCCGGACGCGTTCAAAAAGGACTTCATCGTGGAGACAGGTCGGGCGATGGGGGCGGACGTCGTGGTGAAGTACGAAGAGCGTGAAACGTACCTGTGGTTTGTGTACGGCCTGGGCAAGGTGGATCGGTGGGACGGTTTGCGGACCTACGCTCCTGTGTTTGACCGCCGTCACAACGTGAATTTTGTGGCGAGTCAAGGGTTTGGGCAAGGAAAGTGGTTGCTCTCTGCCCGTTGGAATTTGGGCTCAGGATTGCCTTTCACCCAAAGCCAAGGCTACTACCAAGCCCCTGGCACGGGGGGAGACGTGGACGGGGATTACCTCACCTCCAATCCCGGTTCCGTCAGCATCTACCTCGCGGGGTTGAACGAGGGGCGCTTGCCGGCCTACCACCGGTTGGACTTCAACGTGAAGCGCACTTGGAAAGACGTGGGAGGCGGAGAGATGGAAGTGTCGGCAGGCATCACAAACCTTTACGACCGAGACAACGTGTTCTACATCAACCGGATCACAGGGCAGCGCAAAAACCAATTGCCTTTCCTGCCATCCGTCGGGTTGGACTGGGCGTTCTGAGTCCGGTCACTTGAGGCGTTTCGCCCCTTGCAATTTCATCGCACTCCTCACGAAGAGGTCAACAGGCGCGCCGCCTGCCCAAGGGCTTCTTGCGTGATGTCCGAGCCGCTTAGCATGGAAGCAATGGCTCGTTGACGGCCTTCGGGGTCAAGGGCTTCCACGGTGACATGCGTGGTGGCGCCGTCGGTGAATTTGCTCACCTCCCAATGCTTGGACGCCAAGGCAGCAACTTGAGGCAAGTGGGTCACGGCCAACACTTGTTGCGTCTGGTCTGAAGCAGCAATGTCACGCATGGCTTTCCCCATGTGGGACGCCACTTCGCCGCTCACGCCCGTGTCGATTTCGTCGAGAATGACGACAGGAGTTGATTGGATGCCAGCGAGCACCGACTTCAGCGCGAGCATGAACCGGGCACGCTCGCCGCCGCTGGCAACCTTGGTCAGTGGCAGCAGGGGAGAGCCGGGGTTGGAGGAGAACCAAACTTCCGGCGCGTCCATTCCGTGAGCGTCCGGCGGGCACTCGGGCCATTCCCAGCCCATGTTGGCGTGAGGCATCTTGAGCCTTCCGAGCAAGGGGAGGACCGCGTCGGCCAGACGATGAGCTGCACGTTGACGCGCGGCCGAAAGCGATTGCCACGCCTCGTGCATGGCTCGTTTCGCATCGGCTTCCTGGCCAGCAGCTTCCACAAGAGCTTGGTCGAGTCCTTGAACAGCTGCGATTTGGTCGGCGAGGTCGTGCTCCACCTGTTGCAATTCCGCCGGGGTGTCGACGTTGTGCTTCCGCATGGCTCGCATCGCTTGGTCGTACTGCGTGCTGAGGCGTTCGAGTCGCTGTGGGTCGGGCTGCTTTTGGTCGAGCAGGTCTTCCAGGGTGGAGGCCAAGTCCTGCAATTCCAACCGAACGCTTTGCAAGCGTGCTAAAACGTCATCCACTTCTTGGTCCACGCCTTCGAGGGAGCTCAAGGCTTTCCATGCGCGGACAACGCCGTCCACAGCCCCACCGTCTTCCGCATCGCAATGGTGAGAGGCCGCCTGAAGCCCGGCGTGCAGTTCGGAAGCGTGCTGCAGCGTGTTCATTTCAGCTTGCAACGCGTCCCAATCCAAGCGATTGAGGTTCAAGCGTTCGAGTTCCTGAAGTTGGTGAGACAAGTAATCGACATCTCCAGAGTGGGCTTTGGCTTGGGCCTTGAGCTTGTCGAGCTGGGCTTTGGCTTCGGTCCAGTGGCCAAACGTGTCGAGGTACTGGCGTCGTTCCTCTCTGTGTGCGCCTGCCTGATCGAGCAAGCCACACAGGGCCGGGCGTTCCAAGACGACCCCAGCGTGGTCTTGCCTGTGGATGTCGACGAGGTGCGTGCCCAAGGCTCGAAGTTGGCCAACCGAGGCTTGGGCGTCATTGATGAACACGCGTGACCGGCCGTTGCGAAGCACCTCGCGGCGTACGGTGATTCGAGCTCCGTGGGGCAACTCTTCGTTCGCGAGCCAGCCCTCCAACTGGGGCGCCGAAAAATCCCCTTCAATCACGGCGCGGTCGCCGTGCAGTCCCACACCGCTTGAATCGGCACGGTCGCCAAGCAAAAGCCCCACGGCGCCAAGCAAAATGCTCTTTCCTGACCCCGTTTCACCCGTGAAGACGTGAAACCCCTCGTCGAGGTGAAGTTCGACCTCCTGAATGAGGGCGTGGTTGTGGATGCGGATGCGGCGGAGCATCACCCCAATCGTTCGTCGTACGACTGGATGTTCCCCGGGTCGAGCTGCTTGAGGATGGGCAGCAGTCGCGCCTTTTCCGCGTCAGGAGCAGGCCCAAACACGTTGATGATCTCGTCGCTTTTGGCGAGGAAGAACACCTGGATGTTGTAAGATCCGGGGCGAATGCGGTTCGTGGAACGCATGTCAATCAACGCCTCCGCCATGGTCAAGCGCGCCCCTTCAGCGTCGCTAAAGAGCACGTCAAGTCCTTTGCGGTGGTAGTTGTACAAGCAGGTCCGCACAGGACGAAAGGTTTGGCTGAGGTGGTTTTCAATGAGCCAGTACCGGTTTTGCTTGCCTTGCGAGGCTTTCCAGCCGCGTTCGCCCGCGTTTTGGGCGTTGGCGACGATGGTTTGGGCTTGCAGGAAAAACGGTGTACCCCCTTCGAGGCTGAAGGTGTCGTAGTCCATCCCGAGGATCATGTAGGCGTAATAGGCCAAAAGCGAACTCAGGTTGTCCCGATGCTGCCCCGGATTAAACAGGATGTTGCTGTTGTCGAGCCACTCAAACTGGATGTCGCCGTCGTTGACCAACATCACTGCGGTGTTGTAGTCGGAATTGTACACGGGGCGGGAGCTTTGCACCTGCATGCTCCCTTTGAACACCGTGGACCCGATGGCTTCGTTGATGGTGAGTTGGAGCGTGCACTCAATGCGCTCTTCAAACTCGAAGTTGTCCTCCGTCCAGCGCCGTCCGTTCATGAATTCCCGAATGGCGTCCTCCAGGGCGTCAAAGCGCGAAGCGTCGACGTTGCTGATTTGTGGCGCAATCACCGTGACGTTGCAGTTCAGTTCTTGCGCGGATGCCGTCGTCCATGCCGCTGCGGCAAGCCACAAGAGGGCAGAGGAGAGGCTGAAAAGGAAAGAGGTTCGAGCGGTCTGCGTCATGGTGTGATGGTTGTCCTCCAAAGCTCAACGAGATCGCATGCGACTTCGTATTTGGATTTCAACTCAAAACTAACGCTTTTCCCATCTTGGAAGAGCACCCGCACTTTGTTTGTGTCGTGCCCAAATCCAGCGCCGTCGTCCATCAACGTATTCAGGACAATGGCGTCGAGGTTTTTGCGCTCCAATTTGCCCATGGCACTCTGTTCGCCAGAGTCCGTCTCGAGCGCGAAACCAACCAACTTTTGTTGGGGTTGCTTCGCCTCACCCATGCCCTTCAGGATGTCCGGGTTCTCCGTCAATTCCACAGCGCTTGGTACCTCGCCGCGATGCCACTTGTCGTTCGAGGTTTGGGCAGGACGGAAGTCAGAAACCGCGGCACACGCGATGCCCCAGTCCATGTCGCCCCACAGCCCCTTCACCGCCTCGTCCATCTCCACCGCCGTTTCCACGTCAATCCGTCGACGCACGCGGTCCGGGGTGGAGAGCGCCACAGGGCCTGCCACCAGCGTGACGTCGGCGCCTTGTTTCGCAAAGACTTCCGCGAGGGCAAAGCCCATCTTGCCGCTGCTCCGATTGCCCAAGAAGCGAACGGCGTCCAGAGGCTCGTGCGTAGGGCCAGCCGTGATGACCACGCGCTTCCCCGACCAAGGCAATTCAGCGGCAAAGCGGGCCGCCACGTGGTCGGCAATTTCTTCCGGTTCAGCCATGCGCCCCTTGCCTACAAGCCCGCTTGCGAGGGGGCCAGTCCCTGGGTCAATCACGTCGACGCCCCGATCGGCCAGCGTTTTTAAGTTGGCCTGTGTGGCGTCGTGGGTGTACATGTCCAAATCCATCGCTGGCGCCACCGCCACAGGGCAGCGCGCGCTCAACAGCACAGCCTGCAACAAGTTGTCGCAGCCTCCGTGCACCATGGCCGCCAAGGTGTTGGCCGTGGCAGGTGCCACCAAGATCAAGTCCCCCCAAATCCCCAGCTCCACGTGGTTGGTCCACACCCCAGCATCCTGGTCTTCCGTGAAGTCCGAGTGAACGGGGTGGTCGACCAACGTGGCAAGCGTCAGGGGCGTGATGAACTCCGTGGCGCCGGGTGTCATGACGACGCGCACCTCTGCGCCTCGCCGACGAAGCTCACGCGCGAGCAAGGCAGATTTGTACGCGGCAATGCTTCCGGTGATGCCGAGAACAATGCGGCGGCCGGTCAACGTCAATTCAGAAGGAGATGGGGCCAAGGGCATGGCCAGGGAGGATTAGGCTTCCTCGTTCTTGGCTTCCTCAGCGTCGTCCTGAGACTCCGCGATGTGCAACGACTCGTCTTGCAACTCCTTGATGGCGATGCTGTGAGGCTTGGGGAGGCGCTCGTAGAACTTCGAGATTTCAATCTGCTCGCGGTTCTCGAATACTTCTTCGAGGGAGTCGGTCGGGATCACAAACTCCTCGAGCTTTTCCGCCAATTCCTTCTTCAAGCTCAGGGCCACCTGGTTGCTGCGCTTGGACAACGCAACGATGGTTTCAAAAATGTTGCCCGTGCCGTGCGTTTCCAGGTCGTGGATGTCACGGGTCTCCGTGGTGCGCTCAGCTTTGATGCTTTTGAAGTTGGTGCTCATGCCTCAACGATTTGCGGGGTTGGTGGAAGATGCCGTTTCCAGTTCTGCAATGGCTTTCACCGAGGCATCGTAAATGCGCTGGGCGTCTTTCATTTTGGAACTCTCCGGAAAACGGGTTGCAAAGGTATGAAAAGCTTGAATAGCGTCGTTAAAACGCTCAAGTTTCCTTCGCTCGGTGCTTTGCTTCGCGTATTGAAAGTGGCAGTCGATGATCAAAAACTGCAATTCCTCCTGGTAAGGTGAGCCGGGGAAATCCTCCATGGCATGTTCCATTGCGATGGTGGCGCTCTTGTAATTGCCGGTCTTGTGGTAAAGCCGTGCGTTTTCAAACGCCTTGGTTTCGAGCTTAAGGCGCAAGTTGTCGACCATGCGCTGGCTGCTGTCCCGGAGTGCACTCGAGGGGTAGCGGTCCATGAAGAGCTGGAGCTCGTCGATGGCGGAGCGGGTGTCGGTTTGGTCCAAACTGGATTCCGGAGACAGGTAGAAGGAGCAAAGGGCGGCGCGGAAGAGGCCTTCTTCGACACGCGGGTCGTTGGGGAAGGTCTTCGCGAACGACTGGAAGTAATAACGGCTGAGGTAGAAGTCGTTGACGCAATCGTGGGTCAAAGCACGGTTCCAGTGGATGTCCGGTGCACGTTCGGTGCCGCGGGTCAATTGCATGAGCTCATCGTACAAAGGCAGCGCACGGAAACAATTTCCGGAATCGAGCGCGGCTGTGGCGTAAGCCAGCTTTTCTTCCAAATCGTCGGACTTGAGAACCTTGTTGTATTCCGAACACCGCGTTAGCGAGAAAAGCGCTGTGCAGGAGAGAACGACTGCCGTCAATTGGGAGGACCACTTCATTGCGGGACGAAAGTACAACGCATGCACCGACGCTTGGTGAAAACTGTGTGAACGTCGGCGTCGTGCCCGTGGTCGTGCACGGTAGGTTTGGGCTTTGTACATTTGCACCTTCTAAATCTCTGATTTTTGGACATTTTTGATCGAATCCGTCAGGAGCGGGGCCCATTGGGACAACACGCTCGCGACAGCCACGGTTACTTCACATTCCCCAAGCTGGAAGGTGAAATCAGCAACCGGATGACCTTCCGAGGAAAAGAGCTTCTTGTGTGGAGCATCAACAACTACCTCGGCCTTGCCAACCACCCTGAAATCCGCAAAGTCGACGCAGAAGCGGCGGCGGAGTGGGGCATGGGCTACCCAATGGGTGCCCGCATGATGTCAGGCCAAACGTCCCAGCACGAAGCGCTCGAGAAGGAACTCGCAGACTTCATGCAGAAGGAAGACGCGTTCTTGCTCAACTTCGGCTACCAAGGCTGCCAGTCGGCCATTGAAGCCCTCGTGTCACGCCACGACGTCATTGTGTACGACAGCGAGTCGCACGCGTGCATGGTGGACGGCGTGCGGTTGCACCAAGGCAAGCGTTTCGTGTTCCAGCACAACGACATGGAGAGCTTTGAAAAGCAGCTCAAGCGCGCCAAAAACCTGACCGAACAAACCGGCGGCGGCATCCTCGTCGTGACGGAGGGTGTCTTCGGCATGGCCGGGGACCAAGGCAAGCTCGCAGAGATCTGCAAATTCAAAGACGAATACAAGTTCCGCCTCTTTGTGGACGACGCCCACGGCTTCGGAACCGTCGGAGAGAATGGACGTGGCGCGGGCGACCACCAAGGCTGCCACGACCAAATCGACGTCTACTTCGGAACCTTCGCCAAGGCGATGGCCACCATCGGCGCATTCGTGGCCGGCGACGAGGACGTCATCGAATTCCTCCGGTACAACATGCGCTCTCAGACGTTTGCCAAGTCGCTTCCCATGCCCCTCGTGGTGGGGGCGCGCAAGCGCCTCGAAATGCTTCGCAGCCAGCCCGAGCACAAAGAGAACCTGTGGAAGATTGCCACAGCCTTGCAAGACGGCCTCCGTGCGGAAGGCTTCGACCTCGGCGTGACCAACTCGTGCGTGACCCCCGTGTTCCTGCATGGCGGACTCGGTGAAGCCACCAACCTGACACTCGACTTGCGCGAGAACTACGGCATCTTCTGTTCCATCGTGGTGTATCCGGTGGTTCCCAAGGACACAATCATGCTCCGCTTGATCCCCACGGCCATCCACTCGTTGGAAGACGTTCAATACACCATCGAGACCTTCAAAAAGGTCAAGGACAAGTTGTTCGCCGGCGAATACAAGAGCGAGAAAATCGCTTCTTGGGCATGACGCGCTGATGCGGGTCTTCCTTGAGTTGGCGTACGACGGCACCCGTTACCACGGGTGGCAACGACAGCCTGAATCCATCACTGTTCAAGAGGTGTTGGAGGAGACATTGGCCCGCCTTTTCGGCGGGCCTTGTCCTGTCATGGGGTGCGGTCGCACCGACACGGGCGTGCATGCCAAGTACTACGTGGCGCATGTCCAATTTCCTGACGAGGTGCTCGGAGATCGCGTGGCTTCATGGGAAGAGGCCACCTTGAAACTCAACGGCCTGTTGCCTTCCGACATTGGCATTTACGCGATGCATCAAGTGGGCGAGAAAGCGCACGCCCGTTTTGATGCCACTGAACGTGGTTACACGTACTACGTGCACAACGTGAAGGACCCGTTCCTCGAAGGACGCTCCACCCGGATTTACGGGAACCTCGATGTGGAAGCCATTGAAGAGGCCTGCCAACACCTCGTCCAAAAGGGGGATTTCTCTTCGTTTTGCAAGGCGGGAACCGGCCAAGGCACGACCATCTGCGACGTCCGTTCGGCCCGCTGGGAAACGCTCGGCCCTCACCGATGGGCCTTCCACATCACGGCTGATCGCTTCCTGCGAAACATGGTTCGCGCGACGGTCGGAACGTTGCTCGACGTCGGCAAAGGCAAGCTCTCACCGTCCGATTTGCCGGCCATCCTGGCGGCCAAGGACCGACGTGCCGCGGGAAAAAGTGTCTTGGGCTGCGGGCTGTACCTGACGCAGGTCAAGTATCCCGACAACGTCTTTTCGCCCGAGGGCGTCAAGTACCTTTGATTCATGGCCCGTCCTGACACTTCGTCCAAAGCTGGCAATGTCTTCGACCTCGAGACCGTCAAAGTCATCTTGGCGCAGGTGGGGCCGTACCGCCGCAGGTTTGTTTGGACCGGAGTCTTGGTCATGTTGCTGTCGAGCTTGGTCTGGATTCGGCCGGCATTGATCCAACGTGCGGTCGACGTGCACATCGCTTCCGGCGACATGGAGGGTTTGCTTCGTGTCTTCTTGATGGTGGTGGCCGTGCTTGTGGTGGAAGCCCTTGTGCAGTACCAGGTCACGTACCTCGCCAACTGGGTGGCTCAAAGCGTCAGCCTCGACCTGCGCGCCAAGCTCTACCGTCACGTCTCGCGTTTCCGCCTCAAGTACTTCGATCAAACGCCGGTCGGGACCCTCGTGACGCGCCACGTCAGCGACATCGACGGCGTCGCCAACGTGTTCAGCAACGGCATCCTGAACGCCATTGGGGACCTGCTGTCCTTGTTCGTGGTCATTGGGGCGATGGTGTACATCGATTGGAGCCTGACGCTCGTGGTGCTCATGCCGATTCCCGTGTTGTTGTGGGCGACTCGCGTGTTCCAAAAGCACATCAAAAGCGCGTTTGTCGACGTCCGCAACCAAGTGGCCAAAATCAACGAGTTCGTTCAAGAGCACGTCACAGGCATGCACATCGTGCAGGCGTTCAACCGCGAGCGCGTCGAAGCCGAGGCCTTTGCCGGCATCAATCGCGCGCATCGGGAAGCGAACATCCGGTCGATTTGGGCCTTCAGCGTGTTCTTTCCCGTGGTGGAGATGCTCAGCGCGACCAGCGTCGGCTTGCTTCTTTGGCTTGGCGTTGGGCACGTGGTCGACGGCGACTTGACCCTCGGGGTGGTCCTGCAATTCATCTTGTACGTGTTCATGTTGTACAGGCCTATACGGCAGCTTGCCGACCGGTTCAACGTGCTTCAAATGGGCATCGTCAACGCCGACCGCGTGTTCAAACTCCTGGAGCGAGACGACCGATTGCCGGAACCTGCCGAGCCCGTTGTCCCGACGTGGCAAGGTCAAATTGAATTCAAGAACGTCTGGTTCGCCTACGTCGACAAAGAAGACGGCACCCCGGACTGGGTGTTGCGGGACACCAGTTTTGTGGTGAAGCCCGGAGAGCGAGTTGCATTTGTCGGAGCCACAGGTGCTGGCAAAAGCTCCATTGTCAACCTCATCTCACGCTTCTACGAATTCCAGAAGGGCGAGATCCTTCTCGACGGCCTGGACATCCGCTCCATCCCCGTCGACGAATTGCGCGCGAGGATCGGTGTGGTGCTTCAGGACGTGTTCTTGTTCAGCGGTTCCTTGCGCGAGAACGTGCGCTTGCACGACGTCACAATGACGGACGAGCTCATTTGGGAGGCCATTCGCGCCGTGGGCGCCGAGCGATTTGTGGAACGCCTGCCAGATGGATTGGATCACGACGTCCGCGAGCGTGGAGTCACGCTTAGCGTGGGGCAGCGGCAACTCATCGCGTTCGTCAGGGCCTACCTCAGCAATCCGCACATCCTGATTTTGGACGAGGCCACGTCAAGCATTGACAGCGAAAGCGAACAGTGGATCCAACGCGCCACCAAGGCGCTGACGGAAGGCCGCACCTCGCTGCTCGTCGCCCACCGCCTCAACACGGTGCGAGACGCGGACCGCATCGTGGTGCTTCATCAAGGCCAAATCGTCGAGCAAGGCACCCACGACGAACTCGTCGATCTGGGCCAGGTGTACCACGGCTTGTTCGAAATGCAATTCCAAGCTCTGGAAGGAGAGGGCTGAGGCGCTCAAAGTCCGACCCACGTGCGCATCACACGGACGGGACTCGGCTTCATGGCCCGGCGACACGCGTAAAACGCTTTGAGGGCATCCTCCATGTCCTTGACCCAAATCCGGTCGGTCATTTTGCCCTTGTCGAGCTTCCACTGCGCTCGAAGCACGGTGCGTTGCAACACCAAAAGATGTTGGATGACTTGTTCGTGGTCGAACGGAGAGGCCTTCAGGTGGTCGATGCCGTCTTGCAACAGGCCCAAGTTCAAACGACGAAACCGGCGTTGGCCGGCGTCGTTGCTCAAGTGCGTTCGGGAGGGGTTCACCCATTTCAAGGTTTCACCCACCGTCTCCAAACATTGGGAGGCGAGTCGTTTCCGCTCCAACAATCGCTCGTTCAGCTCCCATCCGAGAAGGAGGGTGAGCAAGAAACCGAGGATGAGCAGAAAGATCATGTGGAGAGGTGCTGTTCACGTGCGTACGAGACTTCCCCTCCAAAAGTTTCAGTTTTTCGCAACAGCCTCAGGTTCTTGACGAAGGCGTGCTGTCTCTAGCTGAATCAACGCTTCGCCCATGAGTTGGCCATTGAGTTTGTGGCATCGGGGATGAGCAAACCAAGAGGATTGTTGCATGTTTCCTGAGAGGAACTTTTCACGCATGCTGTCCATGTTCTGGAGCCATTGATCAAGGGCGTGGTGCGCTTTCTTTCCTTCTGCACTTCCTTCAAGGAGCCCTCTGCGGACCATGTCCTCCAACTCAGAGCAATCAAATTCGCACATCTTTTGCATCCACTGCGTGAATTGTTCGGGACTGCTGTTCTCGTCGGGCTTGTTGGTCTTTCGTGCGTTTCGGAATTGACACATCGTGCGGTAGGCCTGCGAGGCTGCAGCCGTAGACGTGGCAATTTTTTCAGCAGACTCGTCACGCTGAGAAGTTTTTCCTCGTTTGAAGGCTTTTGCTGCGGCTGCCAAGGCTACGGCATCGGCGGCTGCACCCAATAAAGTTAGAATAGCAAGGCCCATGGTAGTAGGGTTTGAGGCCCTACTACGAGAAAAAAGTTGAAAAGGTTACGCCCAGCTCGAGGAACGTTTGTAGCCCGTGGCGGTGAGCCACGCCACGCGGTCGCCGTGTTGGTTGATGACCTCGACGTCGACGTGGGCAATGCGTCCGCCTTCGGCACGGGGAATGGCGCGGGCCGTGAGCACGTCACCGACCTGCACGGCGGCGAGATGCTGGATGGTGCTGGTCACGCTGACGGCGTGCTGACCTTGGGCGTTGACGGCAAAGGCCAACGTGCTGTCGGCCAGAGCGTAGGTGATGGCTCCGTGGGCAATGCCAAACCCATTGACCATCTCTTCCCGCACGGTCATGCGGCAGGTGCACACGCCAGGACCGCTCTCCAGCACGTCGATGCCCAGCCATTGGCTCATGGCGTCGCCGTCCATCATTTGCTGAACAATGGGGTGCATGTTGGAGTCGCTCATGAAGGCAAGGTAGGGGTCAGATGCACTTGAAGTGCTCAAACGGTTCGAGGCACGCGGTGCACGTGAAATGCGCTTTGCAGGCCGTGCTGCCAAACGCCGAGACCATCTTGGTGTCGCGTGAACCGCATCGCGGGCAAGGGATGACCTTGCCTTCGCCGGTCAGGAAGGCGCGGTCGGCGCTGGCCTGTTCCGGAGGAGCGATGCCGTGTTCGCGCATTTTGGCATGCGCGGACGGCAAAATCCAGTCCGTCGTCCAAGCCGGACTCAAGACGACCTCGACACGGGCGTCGGGTTCCACGGCACGGACAGCCGAAGTGACGTCTTCGGAAATGACGTCGGTGGCGGGGCAGCCGGAGTAGGTGGGGGTGAGGGTGACGACGATTTGGCCGTGATCCACGCGCACGCCACGGACCATGCCCATTTCCTCCACCGTCAGGTATGGCAATTCAGGGTCGTGAACCGAACGGACCAGGGTCCACGCACGCGAGATGCGGTCGGCGTCGGTCACCAGGTGGCGTTGGGGTAGGTTCTCGGCAAGACCTGCATCTCCGCCAGCATGTAGCTGAGGTGCTCGCTGTGGATGCCTTGCTTTCCACCGCGCTGCATCCAGCCGTCTTCAGGCTGTGAGAGTGTCGCTTGAGACAGACCATCCGCAACACGGACGGACCAAGCGCGCTGGACGCCTTCAAGGTCGGGCAGCAAGCCGGCTTCAGCGCAGGCCACATCGACGTCGTCGGCCATGAACATTTCGCCGGTGTAGCCCCATAGAGCAATCACGCTCTCTTGCACCTTGGCGTGGCTTTCTTCGGTGCCGTCGCCCAGGCGAATCACCCACTGGCTGCTGTGGCCCCAGTGGTATTGAAGTTCCTTTACGGCTTTGGCGGCGATGCCTGCGAGGTCGGGATCAACCGTTTGACGTGCGAGGAACGCATAGCGTTCCAGGGCGAAAGCGTCGTAGAACATCTGTCGCACCACCGTGTCGCCAAAGTGACCGTTGGGCTGTTCTACGAGCAGGTGGTTTTGGAATTCGCGGTCCGTACGGAAGTAGGCGAGGGCGTCTTCGTCGCGGCCTTGGCCCTCGCGGCTGCCTGCGAGGGTGTAGAGGTTGCGGGCCTGGCCAATGAGGTCAAGGGCTACGTTGGTCAAAGCGATGTCTTCCTCCAAGATGGGGCCGTGGCCACACCATTCGGAGAGCCGTTGGCCGAGGACAAGGGCGTCGTCGCCAAGGCGCAAGATGGCTTGCAGATGTTGGGCTTCCGTCATCGCTTACATGTTGTTGACCTCGTCGGGCAACTGATAGAACGTAGGGTGACGGTAGACTTTGTCGTTCGCTGGGTCGAACAAGACGTCCTTTTCATCGGGGCTTGAAGCGGTAATGGCGTCTGCTGGGACCACCCAAATGCTCACGCCTTCTTGGCGACGCGTGTACACGTCACGTGCGTTCTGAATGGCCATCTCGGCGTCAGCGGCGTGGAGGGAGCCGACGTGCTTGTGGCCAAGTCCTTGTCGACTGCGGACAAAAATCTCCCACAAGGGCCATTCGTGTTGGGTCGAACTCATGCGGCGTGGGTTGAAGATTTGGCTCGGCGTTCGGCTTGTTTTGCGGCGTGGGCCTTAGCGGCCTCACGCACCCATGCTCCGCGTTCGTGGGCACTCACGCGAGCAGCAAGACGTTCCTTGTTGCACGGCCCGTTGCCTTTGATGACGTTGAAAAATTCGTCCCAATCGATGGCGCCGAAGTCGTAGTGCCCGCGATCTTCGTTCCATTTCAAATCAGGATCCGGCACCGTCAATCCAAGCAACTCGGCTTGAGGGACGGTCATGTCCACAAAGCGCTGGCGCAATTCGTCGTTGGAGAAGCGCTTGATGTTCCACTTCATGCTTTGGCCCGAGTGCGGGGAATCCGCGTCACTGGGGCCAAACATCATGAGCGACGGCCACCACCAGCGGTTGAAAGCGTCTTGAGCGAGGGCTTTCTGTTCTGGAGTCCCTTGCGCCATGGTCAGCATGATTTGGAACCCTTGACGCTGGTGGAAGCTCTCTTCCTTGCACACGCGAACCATGGCCCGCGCATAGGGTCCGTAGCTGCATTTGCACAGCGGGACTTGATTCATGATCGCCGCTCCGTCCACAAGCCATCCAACCGCGCCGATGTCCGCCCACGATATGGTGGGGTAGTTGAAGATGGAGCTGTACTTGGCCTTGCCCGTGTGGAGGTCGTCGAGCATCTGGTCGCGGGTCACGCCGAGCGTTTCCGCCGCCGAGTAGAGGTAGAGGCCGTGGCCGGCTTCGTCTTGAACCTTGGCGAGCAAGATGGCTTTTCGCTTGAGCGATGGCGCACGCGTGATCCAGTTGCCTTCCGGCAGCATGCCAACAATTTCGCTGTGGGCGTGCTGGCTAATCTGACGAATCAGCGTTTTGCGGTAGGCGTCGGGCATCCAGTCTTTGGGCTCGATTTTTTTGTCCTCCGCCACGTAGGCTTCGAAGCGTGCCTCCAGGTTCATTTCTACAGGACTCATGCGCGCAGTTTTCCTCAAAAGTAAACAGGGACGGTCCCGTTGAGTTTGATGACACGCACAATGTGCCCAAACCCAGGTGTGGACTACTTTCGCACCCATGGCATTATTCCACGCCCTCCGCGTCCTTGAAGTCGCCCGCGAGACCACCGATTCGGTCGTGGTTTCGCTCGACGTTCCGTCCGACCTCCACGAGGCTTTCCGCTTCGAGTCAGGCCAGTACCTGACCCTTCGAACGACGGTCGAAGGCGAAGACATTCGCCGCAGTTATTCGTTGTGCAGTGCCCCGAAAGAGCAGGTTTGGAAAGTCGGCATCAAAAAAGTGCCAGGTGGAAAATTCTCTACGTTTGCCAACGACGTGCTCCAGGCTGGAGACACCCTCGAGGTGATGGAGCCCCAAGGCCGATTCACGTTGAAAGAAGGGACGGGTTTGCATCACGTAGGCATTGCCGCGGGATCGGGAATCACGCCAATTTTAAGCCACGTCAAAGACGTGTTGACGTCTGACCCTTCCAGCACCTACACGTTGTTCTACAGCAACAAGACGGCCGCAAGCACCATGTTCCGCGAAGAGCTTCAAGATCTGAAGGACCGCCACCTCGAACGGTTGCGTTTGTTCTACCTCTTGACGCGTGAACCGGTGGACGCCGAATTGTTGTCGGGTCGGTTGGACCAAGAGCGCTGTGCCGGTTTGCTGGCTCAGTTCTGTGCCGGACGTCGTGTGGACGCGGCCTACCTCTGTGGTCCCGAGGCCATGATTTTGAGCTGCAAGGAGGCCTTGGTGGCCCATGGCGTGGCGGAGGACGACGTGCGTTTTGAATTGTTCACGACGGCTGGTGCTGCAAAGCGCGAGGACGTTGCGGCCGTGGCAGACGCCTCGTCGGGCGAAACGGTGGCCATGCAAGTGGTGTTGGACGGGGTGACCACGTCGGTGGACTTGCCTCGCGACCGGAACATGCTGGACGCAGCCCTTGATGCGGGCTTGGATGCGCCATACAGTTGCTTGGGGGGCGTATGCTGCACGTGCCGGGCGAAGCTCGTTCAGGGCCAGGCCACGATGAACGTCAACTACGCATTGGAACCGGGTGAAGTGGAACGAGGATACGTTCTTTCCTGCCAAGCGCACGTGGAAGGGGACGGCCCCGTCGTGCTTGACTTCGACCAACCATGACGGATCACCCTACGGTTTTGTAGGAAGCAAAAAGGGCCACCTCAACAGGTGGCCCTTTTTCGTTCAGATGTAAGTGGTTTACTGCGCCTTCATCCAGGTGCTCTGGGCAAATTTGCCGCCTTGTGTGGCGCGAATGACGTACATGCCGGTGCTCCAAGAGGAAGCGTCAAACGTCCAAACACGGGCGTCATCGCGGCTCTTGATTTCGTCGACCACAATCTTGCCAGTCGCATCGAAAATGCACACCACAACGGGCTCGTTCATGTCGAAGTCGTCGGCAATGACGTTGACGTCTCCTACACCAGGGTTGGGGAAGGCTTCGAACCAAATGGTTCCTTCGTAGCCGCCAGGCAAGTCGCCTGTGAATCCACCTTCGAATTCACCGCATTCGCCTCCCACGCCAACCGTTGCAGAACCAAAGTCACCCTCCTCGAGAGTCATGGTTCCCATGGGTTCACCGTCGACAAACATTTCAGCCCAGCCGCCGTTCCAGCCGTCGCCGAAGCTGTCGTGCATTTCAACGGTGTAACAGCCCGCAGGCACGCATCCTTGCATGATGCCGGTGTAGCCGTCCATTTCCATGACCACTTCACCCGCTTCATTGATGACGAGCAATGCGATTTCACCGGGCCAAGTGCCGCCGTCGAGGACGAGCAACACCTCACTCATGTCTTCGCAGATGCTTGGGAAAATGCAGGATCCGTCGTCCACTGTAGCGTCCGGATTGTAGTTCGTAGCCACGGGATCGGTGCATCCGTAAATTTCCCCATTGTCGTAGACGCAAGAACCGTCTTCGACGTTGGCCCAAGGATTGTAGTTCAAAGCCTCAGGGTCCGTGCAACCGTAGATGTCGTTGCTTGGAACGTCTCCGCAAGTGCCGTTCAAGCTGAATTCGACGGTGCCGGACACCTGTCCGTTGGGGAGCTCTTCGTGCACGAGGTCTTGGTAGCCGTCAGACACCCAGAAGTAGCCTCCGTTCCATCCCATGCCCGTGCCGCTGAGGTCGGTCAAGGTGGCGGTGTAGCACGTGCTGTCTTGCAAGCATACGTCAATGTAGACGATGGCGAAATCGCCAAACCCGCTTTGGCTGTAGAGCACGCTGCCGTCGTCGGCAACAACCTCAAGCCCGACGTTTTCACCTCCGGAGAAGGTGCACACGTAGAGTTGGCCAGGGGTGCCTTCGTCGCACGTAAAGGGGTACTGGCAAGAGCCGTCGTCCACCGTGGCGGTTGCGTTGTAGTTCAAAGCTTCAGCATCGGTGCAGCCTGGGAACGTGAGTTCACAACCTTCCGTTTCCACGCCAAGGCCAAACCCTGCCAGGTATTGTTCCGCTGGAACGCTGTAGTTGGTGGTTGTTCCATTGACGGTCACATTCACGCTGCCAGAGCCGGGATCCCAGCCGTAATCGTTCAAGAAGAAGTTGTAACAACCAGGAGCGGCGCATCCGTAGCCATTGGCCTGTTGAAATTCGTCGTAGGTGTACACCAAATCCACGTAGTTGCCATCCGCGGTGGTCAGCGTCCAGTAGAGGTTGGCTGCGAATCCGAGTTCGATGAGTGAGTCCGGAGACACCGTTTCGATCGTCAACAAGAATTCACCTTCCGCACAATAAGGAAGGGTCACACAAGAACCGTCGTCGTTGTTGGCTTCAGGATTGTAGTTCAATGCCTCTGAATCCGTGCATCCCCAAACAGGGAGGTCGGCGCAATCGCCTTCGAATGCGATCCACGCACCCGCACACATGGCTTCGCACGAATTGTTGAACGTCACGTAGTCGTTGACCGTGTAGTCGTAGCCGCAAACGGGCTCGAAGACATCATCACACTCGCAAGGGTACAGGCATGAGCCGTCATCTGCCGTGGCTTCAGGGTTGAAGTTGAGTGCTTCAGGATCGGTGCATCCGTGCACAGGCAAGTTGTCGCAGTCGCCGAAACCCACGATTTGGATGACTTGATCGCAAAACGCCTCACAGAGATTGGGGTAGGTCACCAATTCGCCAGCATTTGTGATGGCGCAAACGGGCTCATCGAAGTCCTCGCATTCGCAATCGTACACGCATGAACCGTCTTCCACAGTGGCTGCAGGATTGAAATTGAAAGCAGTGGGGTCAGTGCATCCATGGATGTCGCCCACGCCATTTTCGCACCCATCTCCAAATGTCACCGCTTGGAAATTCCCGGCATCAAGGGTGAAGTTCCCCAAGTAAATGCCGACTGAAGGAAGGTAGATTTCGAGAAATGCACCATTCCATCCATCCCCAAAGCTGTCGTTCATTTCGAGGACGAGGCATCCGGTGATGCTGTCGAGACAAAAGGAGGTGGTTTCAGCGCTGTAATCGGAGAGTCCCTGCCCCTGGGCGAGAATGCCGTTGTCGTCAGAAATGGTGAAGCTGATTTCATCGGACCACAAGTCGGTGTACAAGGTGGCGATGGCCTCAAAGGCGCAGTCTTGGCCTTGAGACGTCGACATGCTTCCGAAAAAGGCGGCAACGATTAGAAAACGAAGGGATTTGTAGCTCATGACGCGGGTCAGGTTTTGGGGAATTCAAAGATAGAACAGCCTTCCGCGGAAAAGGTTGCGTGAGGGCATCAAGCGCGCTCAGAAAGTTCCAGCCAGCGCATTTCCGCCTCGTCCAGCTCGGAGGTGACTTCCCCCAAGACAATGCCCAATTCCTGCATTTTGACGTGGTCAGTTTCGGTAAGCAACTGCGACTGCAACTCATCGCGCCGCTGCTCAAGGAGGGGAATGGCCTTTTCCAACTGCTCAAATTCGAGCTTCTCCTTGTAGCTGAGCCGTGCCGTGTAGTCGCCTTTGACAGCAGGGGCAACGTGGGCGACGGATTCGCGTTTCTGAGCCGCTTGAGCCGCTTGAGCTTGCCGGGCGTCGTCGGCGCGCTGCTCTCGGTATTGGGTGTAGTTGCCGGGGTAGTCGCGCACGGCGGTTTGGCCGTCTTCGCCGAGGACCCAAACGTGGTCCACCAACTTGTCCATGAAATAGCGGTCGTGCGACACCACCACCAAGCATCCGCTGAAGTCCATCAGGAACTCCTCGAGCACCGAGAGGGTAAAGATGTCCAGGTCGTTGGTCGGCTCGTCGAGCACCAAGAAATTGGGGTTGCGCATGAGGATGCGCAAGAGGTGGAGTCGTTTGCGTTCGCCGCCGCTCAGCAGCCGAACGAACTGGTGATGCATGGCGTGCGGGAACAAGAAGCGCTCGAGCAATTGGGCTGCAGTGAGCTTGGCGCCGCCTTTGAGCGGGATCCAATCGGCGATGTCGCGCACCGCGTCGATGACCTTCCAATCTTCGTTGAAGGAGCCACCTTCCTGCGCGTAGTGACCAAACACCACCGTTTCGCCCACCACCACTTTGCCCGCATCGGGATCGGCTGTGCCGAGGATGAGGTTCAGGAGGGAGGACTTTCCGGTGCCGTTTTGCCCGACGAGACCAATGCGTTCGCCGCGCTTGAAGTGGTGCGTGAGTCCTTCGAAGAGCACACGCTCTCCGTAGGCTCGTTTGATTTTGTGGAGCTCCACGATTTTGCTGCCCAAGCGCTCGGGGATGACCGTGATGTGCATGGGGTCTTCGCGCAGGCGCTTTGCGGCTGCGGCCTTGATGTCCTCGAAGCGATCGAGGCGGCTTTTCGATTTCGTGGTGCGCGCGGATGGTGTGGCGCGCACCCATTCGAGCTCGCGCTTCATGTGCGTTGTCGCACGCTCTTGCACGGCTTGGGCGTTGGCCCGGCGTTCAGCTCGCTTCTCGAGGAAGTAGCTGAAGTTGCCTTGGTAGGAGTGGAGCGTGTGGTCCTCGAGCTCAAGGATGCGATCACAGACGTTTTCCAGGAAGTAACGGTCGTGCGTCACCATCAAAATGGTCGTTCCCATGGAGGCCAAACGCTGTTCCAACCACGCGATCATGTCCAAGTCGAGGTGGTTGGTCGGTTCGTCCAAGACTAAAAAGTCCGGCGCCTCGAGCAGAACCTGTGCCAAGGCGACCCGTCGTTTCTCTCCGCCGCTCAGGCTCATCACCTTTCGCTCGAGGTCGTGCAGGTTCAGCTTGCCCAGGATTTCTCGTGCTCGTGCTTCGAAATTCCAGCCCTCGTGCGCGTCCATGGCGTCGTACGCTCGCTGCAATTCGGCACCTTCCAGTCCCTGTGCGAGGGCGCGCTCGTAATCCCGCATCGCCTTGACGGCCGGACTGTCGCCGATGTACAGGGTGTCGAGGATGGTGGCCGTGGCGTCAAGTTCCAGTTCCTGCCTCAAGTGCCCGTGACGAACGCCAGTCGAAAACACCACGCGGCCGCTGTCTGCAGGCTCCTGACCGCAAATGGCCCGAAGCAAAGTGGATTTGCCCGAGCCGTTTCGCGCGACCAAGGCCACGCGTTCGCCTTCCTGCACCCCAAACGTGAGGTCCTGAAAAAGAAGACGCTCGCCGTACGTCTTCGTCAGCCCCTCCACCGACAACATGTTCCTCCGTTCGGCCATGCGTCAAAGGTAGCGGGGCGGCGAGGTCTGTGAACCCAAGTGAAGCGCGTATTTTTGCGGCATGACGGCTTCTAAACTCACATGGCGAGAATGCGCATGGAACGACCTGACCCGCGATGAGTTGCACGGGGTGGTGCGGTTGCGCGTGGATGTCTTCGTGTTGGAGCAGGATTGTCCGTACAGCGACCTCGATGGCAAAGACCAAAGGGCATGGCACGTCTGGGCTGAGGACCAGGCGTTGAGCAAGGGAGGAGCCGCCGCGGCGTACGCTCGGGTGCTCGCCCCGGGAGTGAGCTATGCCGAGCCGAGCATCGGTCGGGTGGCCACGCGACGTGATCTTCGAGGTGCTGGCACCGGGAAAGAATTGATGATGCGTAGCCTGGAAGTGGCGGAGCGCTTGTGGCCGGGCCAAGGGGTGCGAATCTCAGCCCAGTGCTACTTGGAAGACTGGTATGGAGAGCTGGGGTTCACTTCTGTGGGAGAGCCCTACTTGGAGGACGGCATTCCGCACATCCAAATGCTGCGGTCAGCTGGCGCTTGAGGCCTTGGCTTCGGAAGAAGTTGCACTCGACGTCGCTTCAAGCTCGTCGTGATCGACGGCAGCCTGGACAAACGACACGAAAAGCGGGTGCGGGTTGAGCACCGTGGAGGCGTATTCCGGGTGAAACTGCGAGGCCACGAAGTAGGGGTGCTCGGGGATTTCCACGATTTCCACCAATTTGCTCTCGGGATTCACGCCAGTGGCTTTCATGCCGGCCGCCTCAAAACGATCGAGGTAGGCGTTGTTGAATTCGTAACGGTGGCGGTGGCGTTCTGAAATTTCCTTCGCCCCTTGGTACGCAGCCTGCGCCTTGGAACTGTCGGCCAATTCGCAAGGGTATTCTCCAAGTCGCATCGTCCCACCCATGTTGGTGATGCTCTTTTGTTCACCCATCAAATCGATGACCGGCTCTGGCGTGTACTCTTTGATCTCTGTAGAGTGGGCGTCGGACAGTCCCAACACGTTGCGCGCAAATTCAATGACGGCGCACTGCATGCCGAGGCAAATGCCAAAGAAGGGGATGCCATTCTCACGTGCGTGACGAATCGACAACAGCTTGCCGTCGATGCCACGTGACCCGAAGCCTGGCGCCACGAGAATGCCGTGAAGCCCGTCGAGGCGTTCGGCCACGTTGTCGGGCGTGACTTGTTCGCTGTGGATCCAATCGACGTCGATGTGCGTTTCAAGTAGGGCGCCTGCGTGGTCCAAGGCCTCGGCGATGCTCTTGTAGCTGTCCTTGAGCTCCACGTACTTGCCGACAAGTCCAATGCGCACGTGGCGTTTGGGGTTCTTGTAGCGACGCAGGAAGTCTTTCCACTCGTTGAGGTTCGCTTCCGTCTCGCCGCCGTCCATGCCGAGCTTCTTGAGCACCACCTCGTCGAAGCGCTCGTCCTGCATGAGCAAGGGAACGTCGTAGATGGTGTCGGCGTCGATGCTTTCGATGACCGCGTTCAGGGCCACGTTGCAGAAGCGAGCGAGCTTCGTGCGGACGTTGGGAGGAAGCGGATGCTCCGTGCGACACACCAGGATGTCGGGCTGCACCCCAAACTCCAGCAGCTGCTTCACCGAGTGCTGTGTGGGCTTGGTCTTCAGTTCGCCCGCGGCAGACAAGTAGGGGACCAGCGTGAGGTGCACGACCAGTGTGTCTTCCGGCGATTCCCACTTCATCTGGCGCACGGCCTCGATGTAGGGCAGGGATTCGATGTCACCCACCGTGCCGCCAATCTCCGTGATCACGAAATCGTAATCTTTCTTCGAGCCCAAAATCTGGACGCAACGCTTGATTTCGTCCGTGATGTGAGGGATGATTTGGACAGTTTTGCCGAGGTACTCACCGCGGCGCTCTTTGTCGATGACGCTTTGGTAAATGCGGCCCGTCGTGATGTTGTTCGCCTGCGTCGTCTGGACGTTGAGGAAGCGCTCGTAGTGTCCGAGGTCCAAATCCGTCTCCGCACCGTCCACCGTCACGTAGCACTCGCCGTGCTCGTAGGGGTTCAGCGTGCCTGGATCGACGTTGATGTACGGGTCGAGCTTCTGGATGGTGACCTTGTAGCCACGCGCTTGCAGAAGTTTGGCCAGCGATGCGCTGACGATGCCCTTTCCTAAGCTGCTGCTCACTCCGCCCGTGACAAAGATGTACCGGCTGTTGCGCCCGCTTGCGAGGGCGTCGTTGGAGGAAGAAGTGGTAGGTGAAGGCATGTCCCGTAGTTACGGGATTCAAAGGTAGACCAAACACGTGGGAATTGGGGTGGTCGCTTCGCCTCTCACGTGCGAGGAGTTGTTCACTTGCGATTCACAATGCCGTCACTTCTCAGCCTTTTCGCGGGCTTCCATGCTTTTTGTGAGCGCTTGAATCCATGGAAATTCTTGCAGGAACTCTCCGGCCACGATCCGGAACAGGGTGTATGCAGGGATGGCGAGGACCATGCCTGCCGGACCGGCAACACTCCCCGCGACGGAAATGACCACGAAAATTTCAAGGGGGTGGGCGAAGACGCGTTTGGCAAAAATGACCGGCTGGGTGAAGACGTTGTCCACGCCTTGCGCGGCGAGGTACACGCCCATGGCCCACCCAAACGCCCCCCAGTCGACCCCGCTGGAGATCATCACAAGCGCCCCCACGCCAACTCCGAGGATGGGGCCGAGGTAAGGGATGAGGTTGAAGAGTCCGGCCAAAAGCCCGAGCAACCAGCCGTGGGGCACTCCGATGAGTGTTAGGCCCAGGCCCACGACAAGGGTGATGATGCTCACTTGAATGATCAAGCCACCGAAGTAGCGTGTGAGCAACTTGCCCGAGCGCTCCATGATGCGCGTGACGGTGGGTTGTTTGGATTCAGGAGTCAGCGCCAGAACCAAATCTTTGAACAACGCGGGTTCGCGCATGAGAAAGAAGGCCATAAAAAGCACGGAGAACGTCGCCACAAACACGTTGCCGACCGAGGAGAGGATGCCTGAGAACAGAGAGCTGGCGTTGTCGAATTTCACCAGGCCTGAAGCCTGTTCAGCGAGAAAGGCGCTGTTCGCCATGCCTTCGCCACTGAGGTCAAAGCCTACGGTCCAAGCATCGAGCGTGGCGAGCGCGTCGTTCCAATGACGGGTCAGCTGCGCCGCGTCAAGCCGGGCCAATGCCGCGATCTGCTCTTGCACCAACGGCGCGAACAACATGACCACACCCGTCGCCAAACTGACCATGGCGGTCAACGCCACGGCCGATCCAATTCCAGTGCCAAGCTTCCAGCGACCGACATGTCGCGATGCGGTCCAGCTCACGATGGGCTTGCCCACAAAGCTCAGAGCAACCGCTGCGAGGAAGTACAGGGTGAGTTGGCTGAATCGCCACACAAACGCAACGAACAGCACTGCGGCAATCCACCATTCCCAACGCAGGCGTTTCATGGGCAAAGCGAAGATTTGGGCGTGAACAATCCTCGAAGCCTTCCCGTGCCGGCGAACGTCTCGGCCCAGGAATCCACTTGGAGTTCAATCTCAGCCAAGCCGCACGTCGGAAGCCAAACAGGCTGCTCCGTCAACCGCTCCACCAACTCGCTCAGCCCTGGATTGTGACCCACGATCCATCCCGATTCGTGGCTGTCGTCCCACGCGTTGATCCAATTCAACCACGCCCTGTCCGAAGCCAGGTAAGCGTCTTCTTGAATTTGCAATCTCGATGGGGACTCTCCCCATTCCGCGAACATCAAGACGGCCGTCTCACGCGTGCGAGAGGCGGGGCTGACAAGCAAAGGCGCGCCTGCTTCTCGCGCCTCGGCGGTCCACTTCCCGAGCGCGGTTGCTCCGTCCTTGCCGCGAGGGGTGAGAACACGCTCGATGTCCGGACAGGAACCGTAAGGGACGGCTTTGCCATGTCGTACCACGAAGAGGCGCTTCATGCCCCCAAGTTCGGAAAGGGGGGCTTCTTCGTGCGATTCCTAGAGCGCGAATTTTTTAGGTCTGTCTAAAAAATAAATTAGGTGCGTCTAAAAATGAGGGCGGAGTGCCTACTTTTGTCCCATGTCTAAGTCGACTCACCGTGAGGATCACCTCAAAGCCCTGTACACGTTAGGGGAGGAAGCCGGTCAAGAATCCTGGGTTTCCACCAACGCCATGGCAGCACACTTGGATGTGAAGCCACCAAGCGTCACGGCCATGGTTCACGTGATGAGTGAACTGGGTTGGGCCGAGCATCGTCCTTACCGTGGAGCGCGCCTGACGCCGCTGGGCAAAAAGTTGGCCTTGACGTTGGTCCGGAAACATCGTCTTTGGGAGACTTTCCTTGTGGAACGATTGGGGTTTGGTTGGGAGGAGGTGCATGACATTGCAGAACAACTTGAGCACATCGACAGCGTGTCGCTCGTGGACAAATTGGATGCCTACTTAGGTCATCCGACCATTGATCCCCATGGCGATCCGATTCCCACCGCAAAAGGCCAAATCGCGGATTCACGTCGCTTGACCCCACTCCTCGAATGGCCTCACGACAAGCCTTGCCAGGTGGGTGCCGTCAAGGACAGCAACGACAAGGTACTCGTCGAGCTCACCTCGTTGGGCATTGAATTGGGAACGGTGTTGCGTCCTGAAGATCGACTGAAGGTGCCCCTGGCTTTGGCCGAAGAAGTGCTTGTTGAACCGCAATCCTCGCAAGAAATCTCAACAAATGAATGACATCATCACTTGGTTCGAAGGGCTAGGTCCGGTCATGGCGGCCTTGGTGGCCACCACGTTTACCTGGGCCATGACTGCAGCGGGTGCCGCGTTGGTTTTCCCGTTCCGAAAGATGAATCGTCGTCTGTTCGACGGCATGCTTGGCTTTACGGGAGGGGTGATGGTGGCCGCGAGCTTCTGGTCTTTGCTGGCTCCGGCCATCGACATGACGGGAGGAGAAGGCTTCGCAAAAGTGGGGCCTCCTGCGATCGGGTTTGGGCTGGGGGCGTTGTTCATCTACGTTCTCGATCGCTTCGTTCCTCACCTGCACATCAATTTCCGCAAGGACGAGGCGGAGGGCCTTGAAACGGACTGGCGTCGGACGACGCTGCTGGTGCTGGCCATTACGCTTCACAACATTCCAGAGGGATTGGCGGTAGGGGTGTTGTTTGGCGGAGCGGCTCTTGGGTTGGATGGTGCGACCACCGCTGGCGCGGTCGCCTTGGCCATAGGGATTGGCATTCAGAATTTCCCCGAGGGCTTGTCGGTCAGTATGCCGTTGCGTCGAGATGGGGTTTCGAGGGGGCGCGCCTGGTGGTACGGCCAGTTGTCGGCCCTTGTCGAACCGGTGGCAGGCGTCATCGGCGCGGTGGCCGTGATGAGCATGAAACCCTTGTTGCCCTACGCCCTCGCGTTCGCAGCCGGGGCCATGATTTACGTGGTCATCGAGGAAGTCATTCCGGAAACCCAACGCGACAAATACACCGACGTGGCGACGCTGGGATTCATCGGAGGGTTCATTGTGATGATGGCACTCGACGTGGGGTTGGGGTAAACGCAGCTCCACCAAACCGACCGCTGCTCATCATCAAGAGCACGTGGTTTTCGCGAGGCACTTCATCAAGGCGGTCTTCAAGGGCGGAGACCGAGGTGATGACTTCCAACGTCTCACGCCCAAACGAAGCTTTCACAAACGCCTCGTCCAACTCCGGCAATCGCTTGTGCGCGACGACCGCGGGATCGAAATACACGATGGCATGGTCGACCGCATCCATCGCGGCCTTGTACTGGGGGATGAACGCCTTGTTGAGGCTGCTGAAGGTGTGAAGCTCAAACACCGCGGTGACCGAGCGTGACGGGTATTGACCGACCACCGAAGCTTGTGTGGCCCGAAGCTTGGAAGGGGCGTGCGCAAAATCGCGAAACGCGATGAAGTCGTGATCCGAGTCTTCGTGAGCCACTTCGAGCCTTCGGGCAGCGCCGGTGAAGTTGGCAATGTGGCGGTCAAAGTCTGCCACCGCCAACCCCATGGCCTCGCAACACGCCCGGGCGGCAGCCAGGTTTTGCATGTTGTGGGCGCCAAGCAGGGACACGTCCATGGTTTCGGCTCCAGGCAACGTGACTTGGCTTCCCGTGGCGGTCGGGGCATGGTCCGGGGTGGAGTAGCCCACCCACCGGATGTCCGTCCGCTCTTGACGGAGCTCGGCAATGACTTCCGCAAGCATCGGATCCTCTTCGCAGTGGATCACCGTGCCGCCTGGCTCTACCGTACGCAGGTACTGGCGGAACTGTTCGATGTAATCTTCTTCAGTGGGGAAGACGTTGACGTGGTCCCAAGCGATGCCGGTGAGGACCGTGACATGTGGTCCGTACCAGAGAAACTTGGGCCTGCGATCAATGGGTGAGCTGAGGTACTCGTCGCCTTCGATGACGGCCCATTCGTGCTTTTCGTCGAGGTCCACCATCCGGTCGAACCCTTCAAGTTGCGCCCCGACCATGAGGTCCGTGGAGATGCCGGCGCCATGGAGGGCGTGAAGGATCATGGAGGTCACGGTGGTTTTCCCGTGGCTGCCGGCCACGACCATGCGCTTTTTGGCCTCCGTGGCAAAACGCAGGAATTCCGGGTAACTCTGGATGGTTAACCCCAATTCTTGAGCGCGAAGGAGTTCTGGGTTGTCGGTTCGGGCATGCATCCCCAAGATCACCACATCCAGGTCCGAGGTGATTCTGTCCGCATCCCAGCCTTCGATCTCCGGCAGCAGCCCCGCGGCTTTCAATCGTCCACGGCTGGGTTCGAAGATTTGGTCGTCACTCCCTGTGACATGGTGGCCGGCGTCGGCCAAGGCGAGAGCGAAGTTGTGCATGGCGCTTCCGCCAACGGCAATCAGATGTATGCGCATGGAGGGAAAGTTCACATCTTTTCGTCAGGCCTGGGACAGGAATCCCTTGCACTTTCTCACATTCGCACCATGACAACCTTCGCCTCATTAAGCCAAGCGCACCGTCGAGCGTGGCGATTGTTGAAAGGACCGCTGGCGGGGTGGTTTGTGCCTGCCGCTGCCCTGACATTGGCCTTGGCCGCACTCGGGTGGTACGGCATTTCCGTCGCGGCTGAGCACCTGTCCGCATGGTTGCTTTCTCAGGGATCGTGGTCGGCCGACGAAGCTTGGCTCCAAACGTTGACCGAGTGGATGCTGTGGCTCGCCCTGCTGGTGGTGAAATTGAAGCTGACCAAATACATCGTCTTGGTGGTCATGGGTCCGCTTTTTGCCGCTGTTAGCGAAGCCACCGAGGCCCAAATCACAGGCCAAGCTTTGGTCTTTTCGTGGTCGCGTTGGATCAAGGATGCGGTCCGTGGGTTGCGGTCCGCCATGGTGCTTGCCACCTTTGAGTGGACCTTGACCTTGCTGCTTTGGGCAGTGGGGTTGTTCTTTCCCGTGTTGTCTCCCGTGACGCTGCCTTTGGCGTGGCTGGTAGGAGCATGGGCCTACGGGGCGTCCGCAATGGATTACGTGTGGGAGCGAGAAGGGAAGGGCGCGCGTTCCGGGTTGGTCGCCAGCTTGAAAAGACCGACAGTGGCGTTTGGGGTCGGTGTTCCGTTTGCCTTTTGGATGGCGATTCCTGTGTTGGCCTGGACCGTCGGGCCAATGATGGGAGGGATGGGGGCCGCGGCCACAGCCTCGGTTCTGCTGAAAGGAGGAGAGACCAGTTCCGCTCAGGCCGTGATGACCTGAATGGCGATGCCAAGCGCCTCGAGGTCGTCAAAGAAGCTCGGGTAGCTTTTCGCCACCGCTTCGGCACCCACAATCTCGACGGGAGCTCCGGCGGCACCGAAGATGGCGGCAGCCATGGCCATGCGGTGATCGCCATGGGAATCCATGCGTCCGGCCTGAACCTTTCCAGGATGGACAGTCAAGGTGTCGCGGTCCTCGTTGAGGTCGACTTGGATGCCCACTTTGGCCCATTCGGATTGAATGATCTTGCCTCGGTTTGATTCCTTGTTTCCGAGCCTGTGAAGGCCGGTCAAGACACTCGGCTTCTTTCCAAACGCCGCGAGGGCTGCCAAAGGCGGGAACAAATCTGGGGAATCCGTGAGGTCGATTTGGAAGGACTTGGGGCGACCGGCCAGGATTTGGACACCTTCATCGGTGCCCGCAAGCCGACAGCCTCCGAAGAGAAGAGCGCCCTTGATGGCTTCGTCCGCCTGAGTGTAGGTGCTGTGCAAGCCCTCGACGTTCAGGTGGTGAGGTGCACAAAGCGCACCGAGGGCAAGAAGGAAGGCTGCGGCGGACCAGTCGCCGTCTACAGTCAGGTCGAGGCCTTGGGCGCGCTGGTTCCCTTCGATGCTCAACACGAGCACGCGCTCGTCGGGGTCGTCTTCGAGCACGTCGATGCGAATGCCCATGTCTTCGAGGACTTCGAGGGTCATGTCGACGTAGGGGCGGCTCACGACGCCTTGCAGGCTCAGCACCGAATTGCCAGCCGCATGAGGCAAAGCACAAAGCAAGCCCGTCAGGACCTGGCTGCTGCCCGCGGCGTCGAGGGTGACTTCGCCTCCGGTCAAGGGCCCGTCAATCAAGGGATGTTCCCCAGGCGCGGTGTTCTCCACCCTGACCTCAAACGCATCGAGCGCTTCCGAGAGTCCGGAGACGTCTCG
Organism: Bacteroidota bacterium; assembly: GCA_027621555.1. Taxonomy (GTDB): domain Bacteria; phylum Bacteroidota; class Bacteroidia; order Flavobacteriales_D; family Sanyastnellaceae; genus UBA11663. Next base: position 39,293 of record JAQCBJ010000010.1, read on the forward strand.
CCTGAGCAGAGACCCGCTGCGCTCCATCACGAGCGGGTCCGGGTGCAGGGCGGCGAGCATGCCAAACATGCGCAACCCCAGTCCCGATTCGCCCGGCGTCAACGTGGTGTCGCGTGGGGCGAGGGGGAAGTGTCCGTGGATGGCCACGGCGTCGTCCCCAAGCTCGATGTCCGCTCCCAGTTGGGCCGCCATCATCAGGGCGTGGGTGCAATCGTCCGATTCGGACGGGCGGCGGATCATCGTCGTGCCTTCCGCCAACGTGGCGAGGGCCACGACGCGCTGCATGATGCTCTTGCTCGGGGGCGCCCACACCGTGTCGCCTTGGAGCTGGCTGGGCAACACACGCAGAATCATAACGCGTGGTCCGCTTTCCGGCCCGTGTAAATGGTGGCGATGCCACCCGTCAGGGTTTGGGCCTTGACGTCCACGTAGCCTGCCTCGCTCAGTTGCGTCAAGAAGTCTTCGCCCTCGGGGAACGCTTGCACACTTTCAGGGAGGTAGGTGTAAGCGGCGGGGTCTTTGCTGACCCAGCGGCCAACCGTGGGCATGATGTACTTGAAGTAGAGGCCAAAGACCTGCTTGATGGGGAAGTGCTTGGGCTTGCTGAACTCCAACACCAACCCCAAACCGCCTGGCTTCAACACCCGCAACATGTCGCGCAAGCCGCCTTGCAGGTCTTCAAAGTTCCGCACCCCAAAGGCCACGGTGAAGCAATCAAAATGGCCGTCGTCAAAGGGCAGGGCCACCGAGTCGCCTTGGATCAGGTCGATGCGGTCGTTCCACCCGCGGGCGGCCACTTTTTCGCGTCCCACTTCGAGCATTCTAGCGCTGATGTCCACGCCAGAAACATGCACGTCGAGCCCCATGCGAACCGCCTCAATCGCAAAGTCCGCGGTGCCTGTGGCCACATCGAGCATGCGTTGGGGCGATTCCTTTCGGAGAATGCGGATGCAGGCCTTACGCCACAACACGTCGATGCCGAGTGAGAAGAAGTGATTCAGAAAGTCGTAGCGGTGGGCGATGCCGTCAAACATCCGGGCCACCTGGTTTTTCTTGGCTTCTAGGTCGGGGGAGACGTAGGGGGTGATGCGTGTGCCCATGCGTGTGGTTTGTGCAAAGATGAACAGGTCTTGACGGGAAGAGGTTCAGCCCACCATGGTGTGCCCTTCGGGGTATTTGAAGTGCGATTGGGGGGTTCGGCCGCCTACGGCGAAGGCCACCGTCAAGGTTCCCACGCGGCCGACGAACATGGCCACGGAAAGGACCACCTTGCCCCAAGAACTGAGCAAAGGCGTGATTCCGGTGCTCAGGCCCACCGTGCCCATGGCGCTGACGTGTTCAAACGCGAGGTCGAAGAACGAGGACTGACCTTGGGCCACAAGGTGGGATTCCGTAATCGTCAGGACGAAGATTCCAACCATGTTCCCAACGAGGAAAAACAGAAGCACGCTGTACGCGCGGGAGCGCAGCACGCTGTTGACGGTGCGCTGGAAGATTTGGACGTGGTCGGCACCGCGCACGGTGCGCCACACGTCGGCCAGCACGATGGCCAGCGTCGACGTTTTGATGCCGCCACCCGTGGAGCTTGACGAAGCGCCAATGAACATCAGGACGAGAAGCAGGAACAACATTGGCATCCCCACCGCGCCGATGTCAACGGTGTTGAAGCCGCTGGTTCGGGTCACGCTTTGGAACATCGCCGTGGTGAATTTCCCAAACCACGACATGCCGTCCAGGGTCCCGTTCCATTCCAGCGCAGCGAACGCCACCGCGCCCAAGGCCACCAAAATGAGGGAGAAGTACAAGGCGATCTTGGTGGGGAAGGAGATGGTTTTCCAGGGCTGCTTCATCCGTTCCCGGAGCTTGCTCACGTCAAACAGATCAAACATGGCGACCATGCCAAGCGCGCCCAAGAACACGAGCACGGTGATGACCCAGTGCACGAGCCAGTTGTTCGCGACCCAAGGGTGCGCGAGGCCGTCAGTAAACAGCGTGATCCCGGCATTGTTGAATGCGGACACGCTGTGGAACACGGAGGAGAAGAGACGGTCTGCCCATCCTTTAAACGGCACTTCAGGAGACCACAGGGCCATCAAAGCGGCCGCACCAAGAGCTTCCAGTCCTAGGCACCAGCCGACCACTTTACCCAGGGTTCCGCTGCTTCCGAGCAGGTTGTCGCTGTTGACGAAATCTTCAATAACGTCGTGCTGCTTGACCGCCACGCCAAACTTCGACGCCAACGCCAAAAAGCTGCCAAACGCGATGAAGTTCAACCCGCCCAACTGGATCAAGATGAGCAGCACCCAATGTCCCTTCGCCGTGAAGTAAGTCATGGTGTCGACGCTCATCAAACCCGTCACGCACGTGGCACTGGTGGCGGTAAAGAAGGCGTCCACCACGGGCATGCCTCCGGCGACGGTGGTCATTTGGGGCATGCTGAGCAGCCACGTTCCGAGGCCGATCAGGACCAAAAAACTCAGAATGAAAATGACCGCCGGATGCAGCCGAACACGCGGCAACCGAGAACCGGGTCGCATCCATTCCATCAAGATGGCGACAAACAAATACCCCTGAACCAAGACTGTGCTGAAGTCCCCGATGCTCGGCATCATGACCTCCAGAGTGGCTCCAAGGGGAGGTGAGCCAAACAGCACGTCCCCGGTGCCTTCGATCAGCAACAACCCCATCACCAGGCCTTCCGCCCAGGTCTCTCGGAAGAATTGGCGAGGGTGAAAATGGTACAGCACCCGAATCAAGTAGTGCAGCACGTAAAAGCCAAAGCTAAGTTTGACCAGGTCGAACAAGCCTTGGGAAGTCGCTTCGTCGTGGTCGTAGCCGTAGTAGATGGCCAGGACGGAGAGCGCCGTCAAGTTGACGACGAGATTGAGCCACTGGAACCCGCCCAAGACGCGGTCCTTGCTGTCGTAGAGCCAAACGTTGGCCCGTTCGCGGAACGATTGCCAGGTCAACGTGCCGCGGGATGGGGGAGTTGGACTCGAGAAAGCTCAGATTCGAGGGCCTCTCGCGGGATGGGGACCACCCCGACGCGTTCGCACACCCAGCCTCCGGCCAAATTGGACACCGCCGCCAAACTCACGGCGTCCGCTCCGCACGCCAACAACATGGCCGCAACGGAGATCACCGTGTCGCCAGCGCCGCTGACGTCCATGATTTCGCGCGGTACGGCCGGAACATGCGCGTGATGAATCCCCTCCTGGGGGGCGTGCATCCAGGTTCCATGTTCGCTCAACGTGACCATCAAACGTTCGCACTGGAGCTGGTCCATCAACGTTTCGACCGCACATTCCATCGCTTCCCGATTCGTCGGGTGCACGGGCGTGGCCAATCCGAGGCCTTCGTTCAATTCCTTCAAGTTGGGCTTGAACAGCGCCACGCCGCGGTAGGCGGCGAAGTGGCGGAGTTTGGGATCGACGGCCACCGGAACCCCAGCGGCTTCGCACTCGCGGAGAACACCCTCAATCATCTCGAGCGTCATGAGTCCTTTGTCGTAGTCTTCAATGACCACCACATCGGGAGGGGTGTCGCCCAAAAGCAAGCCCTTCAGCCGATTCAACGCTTCCTGCGTCAAGGCCGAGCTCAGGGGCGCGGTGGATTCTTCGTCCACGCGAACCACATGGTGGCCGCCGCTGATGACCCGCGTCTTGACCGTCGTTGGCCGAGAGGCATCCACGAGAAGGTGGGGCGTTCCAAGCGTGGCGAGCAACCGCGTCAATTCGACGCCTGCGGCATCTTCACCAACCACACTGATGACATCAACTTCCGCACCGAGTGCGGCGAGGTTTTTCACCACGTTTCCCGCGCCACCGACGCGTTGTTCGCGGCGGTCGACTTCCACGACAGGCACAGGAGCTTCCGGACTGACCCGGGTCACACGTCCCCACATGTACGCGTCCACCATAACGTCCCCAATAACACACACGCGAGGCGTGCTCCAGGGCAGAGCGGCAAACGGCAAACGGTTGGAAGCTTGGCTCATGACCTCAAAGGTCGGAAGAGATGGTCAATCGCTCAACAACCCGCAGGCCCGATCGATGCGCGCGATGGCTTCGCGCAACACGTCGTCGGCCGCGGCGTAGGACAAACGAATGCACTCGGGAGTGCCAAACGCCGCGCCGCTCACCGTAGCCACTTGGGCTTCTTCGAGCAGGAACATGGCGACGTCGTCGGCGTTTTGGAGGGCCTTTCCTTCAAAGGTCTTGCCGAACAATCCCGTGACGTCAGGGAACACGTAGAACGCGCCCATCGGTTGGTTCACTTTGAAACCAGGAACCTTGCTGAGTCCTTCCACCATCAAAGCGCGGCGGCGGCGGAACGCGTCCACCATGTCAGACACCAGCGAGGGGTCGGCTTCAAGGGCGGCGGCGGCGGCGGCCTGCGTGATGCTGCAGGGAGCGGAAGTGAATTGGCCTTGGATCTTGGTGCACGCCGCGGCAATCCACGTGGGAGCGCCGATGTAGCCCAAACGCCAACCCGTCATCGCAAATCCTTTCGACACGCCGTTCACCGTCACCGTGCGTTCCCACATGCCGGGCTGCGCCGCCATGCTGGCGTGCTTTTCAGTGAAGTTGATGAGTTCGTAGATCTCGTCGCTCACCGTGATGATGCGGTCGTGCTTGCGAAGGACGTCGGCCAGCGCCGCCGTTTCTTCCTGCGTGTAGACCGAGCCGGAAGGGTTGCAAGGAGAGGAATACATCACCAAACGCGTCTTGGACGTGATGGCGGCTTCGAGTTCAGAGGGTTGAATCTTGTAGTCGTCTTCGATGCGAGTCGGGATGACCACGGGGATGCCGCCCGCCACCTTGACGATTTCCTCGTAGCTCACCCAGTAGGGCGCTGGAAGAATGACTTCGTCGCCGGGATCGACCAACGACAGCACCACGTTCGCAAGGCTCTGCTTGGCGCCCGTGCTCACCACGACTTGGTCGGGTGTGTACTCGAGTCCGTTGTCGCGCTTGAATTTCTTGACGATCGCGTTGCGCACCTGGGGCGTGCCGGGAACCGGCGTGTAGTGGGTGTCGTTCGCGTGAATGGCGTCAATGCCCGCTTGCTTCATCTCCGCAGGCGTGTCGAAATCGGGTTCTCCCAGAGAAAGGGAAATGACGTCGATGCCTTGGTCTTTCAATTCCCGGGCCTTGCGGGCCATGGCAATGGTCGCGGATTCGCTGAGGCGTTGAAGAAGGGCGGAAGTGGTCTGTTCCATGAGGGATAAGGAGGGGTTGTGCAGTGGCGTTTTCTGGAGTGCAAAACTACGTCGTCCCCCTGACAATCACCCTCGTTGGGGCCGCGAAATCGCACCCAGTCCAAGGGCCGTGAGGAGGCCGTTCACAGGCAAGAGGGCAAACCCAAAACTGAAGCCCACCATCTCCATCGCCACCTGCTCCAAACCGTAGCCCAGCACAGGCGCCGCAACGCACACCCAGGGAAGGGCAGCAGCGCGGGGTGTCCACGTGGTGAACATGCCCACGGCAAACAGCCCGAGCAAAGGCCCGTAGGTGTAGTTCGCAACGGTGAACAGGGCCGCGACGACGGACGTGTCGTTCACGGCGCGAAACGCCAAGATGACCAAACACAGCACGACAGTCATGCCCAAGTGCACGCGTTGGCGGGTTTGGGTGGCGCGTTCGTGGTCCATCGCGGCGGTGTCGATCACGTCGACGCACGTGGAGGTGGTCAAGGCGGTCAAGGCCGAGTCGGCGGAACTGAACGCGGACGCCAAGAGGCCCACGACGAAGGCGACGCCGAGCCACGGGCCGAGCGAACCGCCCATGGCCACAAGGGGGTAGAGGCGGTCCGTCGCTTCAGGGAGCGCCATGCCGATGCGCTCGGCGTGCATCCAGAGCAGCGAACCCATGGTCAGAAACAGGAGGTTGGCCCCGACCAAGATGACCGTGAACGTGCCCATGTTCCATTGGGCCTCCCGCAGGTTCCGGCACGCAAGGTTCTTCTGCATCATGTCCTGGTCCAAGCCGGTCATGGCGATTGTGACAAACATGCCGGCGAGGATGTGTTTGGCCCAGTGATTGCCCAGCTTCCAATCGTCCGTCACCCAAACCTTCGTCAAGTCCGTCGACGCGACCACCTCCGGCAAATCCAGCCAGGAATGGCCGCCGGCCGCAAGGATGCCGCCGACCGTCAAGATGACCGCGAGAAGCATGCACGCCGTTTGAAGCGTGTCGGTCCAAATGACCGTCGCCATGCCGCTTCGCCGCGTGTAAAGGTAGATGACGGCGAGGATGCCCGCTGTCGTCAGCCCAAACCACGTCCACGGCGTCGCCCCGCCGTACACCGGTTCCAAGATCAGCACGTCGATCACCAGCGCCACCAAGAAGAGTCGGAACGACGCGCCGATCACGCGGCTCAGCAAGAAAAACGCCGCGCCCGTCTTGTGCGCACTGCGCCCAAACCGTTCCCCCAAATAGCCGTAGATGCTGGTGAGTTTGAGTTTGTAGTAAAGCGGGAGGAGAACGGTTGCAACAATCAGATATCCAATGCAGTATCCGAAGACCATTTGCATGTACGTCCACTCCTGATCGCGGACCCATCCGGGAATGCTTAAGAAGGTGACGCCCGACAGCGACGCGCCCACCATCCCAAACGCCACGACGAACCACGGCGCCTGTTGCCCAGCCACGAAAAAACGCGATTCAGAATCCGCGCCCGCAGCGCGGCGCGAGGACCAGCGGCTGACGCCAAGCAAGACGGCGACGTAAGCAAGCGTGATGAGCAGGGCGGTCATGGGAGTCATGCGGCCAAATGTAAGGCCGCACCACGTCGGGGAGGTGCAGGCCGTGCAGTACCTTCGCTTCGTGCAACTCCCGTCCCGATTGATTGAAGCCGCAGTGGACCAAATGGCCACGCTCCCGGGCATTGGCCGCCGCACCGCGTTGCGGCTCGTGCTGCACATGTTGGCGCGGGACGAAGACCGGGTTCGGGATTTTGCCGAGGCCATGGTGGCCATGCGTGAGGGGGTGCGTCCGTGCTCGTCATGCCACAACCCGACCGAGGGCGAGACGTGCAACTTGTGCTCAAACCCGCACAGGGACCGCGCGACGGTGTGCGTGGTCGAGGACGTGCGTGATTTGCTCGCCCTGGAGTCCATCGGCGAATACCGCGGATTGTACCACGTTCTTGGCGGGGTCATCAGCCCGATGGACGGGGTGGGGCCGGCCGATTTGAACGTGGACACGCTCGTGGAGCGTGCGGGTTCGGAAGACATCAAAGAGATCATCCTGGCGCTTCCAGGATCGATGGAAGGGGACACGACCGCCTTTTACCTCGCCAAGCGGTTGGCTGCGTCCGACGTCTTTCTCACCGCCATCGCGCGTGGCGTGGCGGTCGGAGAGGCGTTGCAGTATGCCGACGAGGCCACGCTTTCCAGCTCGTTGTTGAACCGCTTGCCGTACAAAGGGTGACCGACCTGAGTGTCATCATCGTCAGCTACAACGTTCGGGCGTTCCTCGAGCAGTGTTTGGTGTCTGTGGAGCGCGCGATGGAAGGGGTGGATGTGGACGTTTGGGTGGTGGACAACCGAAGCGTGGACGGCTCGGTCGACATGGTTCGCCGACGGTTTCCGTGGGTGAATGTTGTTGCCAACGAGGACAACGTCGGCTTCTCGGTGGCCAACAACCAGGCGATTCGATCATGCGACGGACGGCACGTTGTGCTGTTGAACCCCGACACGGTCGTGCGCGAGGACACGTTCCGGAATTGCCTGGCCTACGCGGACGCCAACCCCAAGCTCGGGGGACTCGGCGTGCCGATGTACGACGGCACCGGACGGTACCTCCCTGAATCGAAGCGCGGACTGCCCACCCCGTGGGCGGCGCTGTGTCGCATGTCGGGCGTGCACCGTTTGGCCCCACGGTCCAGGACGCTCAATGCCTACTACGCAGGCCACGTCGCGGAGCAGGAAACGGCAACCGTCGACATCCTTTCCGGCGCGTTCATGTGGATGCGTAAAGCGGCCCTCGACGAAGTGGGGCTCTTGGACGAGCAGTTTTTCATGTACGGCGAAGACATCGATTTGAGTTGGCGCCTGGTGGCAGGAGGATGGGAGAACCACTACTTCGCCGGCACGAGCATCATCCACTACAAAGGCGAGTCCACGAAGAAGGGGAGCTTGAACTACGTCATGGTGTTCTATCGGGCGATGTTGCTCTTTGCAGCCAAGCACTTCGAAGGTGGTCAGGCCCGGGCGTTCTCGGCGATGATCCGCGGTGCGATTTACGGCCGCGCAGCGCTGGCCATTGCGCGCCGCCTCGCCAGCCGTTGGGGCGACCTGATGCGCGCTGCAGCCCTGACGGCTTTGGCCGTTCTGGGGATCATGGCCGTGTTGCAAGCGGCGGGCAGCAAATCGTACGTTTGGCCCGACGTGGCTTGGCAAGTGCTGGCCCTTGTCGCGACCCAAATCACCGGCGCCTGGGCCCTCGGCGGCTACCGCGAGGCGAGACACGGCCGCACGTTGTCGGGGCACGTGTTGGCGTGGCTGGGGGCGTCGATGTTGACGCTGGTGGTGTACAGCCTTTGGCCGGAATCCTGGCGCTTCAGCCGATTCATGGTCCTTGCGTTGTTGGTGCTGCACGCGGCGTTCCACGGTGCGGTGACGTTCCGCACGTGGAAGCGGAGCGGCAATCCGTTCAGGATCCGTCGCCTGCTCGTTGCGGGGAACGACATGGCGGCCATGGTGGACCTTCTTCGCCGCAACGAGGGCGAGCGCGTTCGGCAACAATCCTTCGCCTTGTGGGCGGGAGACCGTCTTCCCGAGGACGCTGAGGGCATGCAGGGCGTGCCTTGGGTCGGCGTGGAGCGCGACATCGAGGAGGCCGTCCAAATCCACAACCTCGACGAAGTGGTGTTCAGCGGCAGGGATGTCCGCAACGACGTGATCGTCGGGGCTCTTCCTGCGCTGGGCAGGCGTCACGTGACGTGCCGAATCGCCTGGACGGACGTCGGCGACGTGATGTCGAGTGGCGGCGCCTCACGGGAAGCCTTCGTGGCGTTCCGAAACGGGCTCCACGTCCCGGAGGTGGCCCGGACCAAGCGCGCGTTCGACGTCGCGTCTGCACTGCTTCTTGGGGTTGCCGCGCCGTGGTTGGTGCTGACGGGGCGGGGGAGTTGGTTGGGTGCCGCCGGGCGCGTTTTGACAGGACGCGCCACATGGGTGAGCCCCGGGGCGATGCGGTGGGAGGTGCCGTTTGTTTGGGATGTGACTTACGGACTAACCGGCCGAGGCGCTGAGCGCAAGGCCTTTACGCATGCCCAAGATTACCATTGGCGAAAGGACCTCGCGGTGGTGGCGGATGCCTTAATTTCGCGGCGAGCAATTATCTCTCATGGCCATCATTGACATTCTCCTCCCAAAAATGGGCGAAAGCGTCGCGGAAGCAACCATCACCAAGTTGGTGGTTGACGCCGGGGCGAGCGTGGAAGCGGACGAACCCATCGTGGAAATCGCCACGGACAAGGTCGATTCGGAAGTTCCTGCCCCTGAAGACGGCACCCTCGTGGAGTGGTGCATTGCGGAAGGAGACGTGGTTCAAGTAGGCGCCGTGATTGCACGCTATGACGTGGGGGGAGAGGCAGGCGATACGGCTCCGCAACCTGCGGCCGCCTCAGCGCCAGCAGCCTCGGTTCCGGCCGCTGCGGTGGAGGCCGCTCCCGAAGCATTGGCTGCCGCAATGGCTCCGCTCGACGCGGCCCCATCCCGCAAAGGTCCCTCAGGCCGATTCTATTCCCCGCTTGTGCGGAGCATTGCCCAAAAAGAGGGCATTTCGATGGCCGAGCTCGAGCAAGTCTCAGGCACAGGTTCCGAAGGCCGTGTCACGAAGAAGGACATCTTGGCGCACGTCGCACAGCGCTCAGGCGCTCCCGCTGCGGCCCCAGCACCTGCTCCTGCTGCACCTGCGGCGAAACCCGCGCCGGCACCTGCGGCTCCTGTTGCCACAAGCTTGGACGGGGCGTACGACATCGTGGAGATGGACCGGATGCGCAAAATGATCGCCGACCACATGGTTCGCAGCGTTCAGACGAGCCCCCACGTGACGTCCTTTGTGGAGGCCGACGTCACCAACTTGGTGATGTGGCGTAACGCCAACAAAAAAGCCTTCCAGGAGAAGTTTGGGGAGAAGTTGACGTTCACTCCGCTGATTGCGGAAGCCATTGTCAAGGCCATTCGCGATTTCCCCGGTGTCAACGCAAGCGTGGTGGGGGACAACATCCACATCCACAAAGCAATCCACCTCGGAATGGCGGCAGCGTTGCCCTCCGGCAACTTGATTGTGCCGGTGATCAAGCACGCGGACCAATACAACCTGCAAGGTTTGGCCCGCCAGGTCAACGATTTGGCCGACCGTGCCCGGGCTGGAAAACTCACGCCAGACGACATTTCTGGAGGAACGTACACCATGAGCAACGTGGGGACGTTTGGCAACGTGATGGGCACGCCCATCATCAACCAGCCTCAAGTCGGAATCTTGGCACTCGGAGCCATTCGCAAACGCCCAGCTGTGCTTGAAACCGAGCATGGAGACGTCATCGCGGTGCGGCACATGATGTTCCTCAGCCACAGCTACGACCACCGCGTGGTGGACGGCATGCTCGGCGGAAGCTTCGTGCGTCGCGTGGCCGACTACCTCGAGGGCTTCGACCTGAAGCGCGCAGTCGAAGGGTAACCTTCGACCCGCATTCACGTACGACGTTCACGAAATCCCCGTTGCGTTGGGGAAAAGTCCGCAATCTTTAAGGCATTCCTAACGCATCGAATTGTAGATTTCGCTGAAATTGACTTGGATGCACATGATGTTGAACTCCGTCAGGCGAATTTTTAACATTGCCATGCTGCTTGGTACGGGCGCTTCTGCGTTTGCGTCCGAGAGCGAGGTGGCGAATGCAGAGTTCTGTACGGCCGACTCTACGTGGTCGAATTACACATCAGTCGAGTTGTTCATCGAGGGCAGCATTTTGATGGAAGAGGAGTTCTGGCACGAAGCTGAACGCGTTTGGTCTTTTGCCATTGAATCTCGACCGAAAAACCGGGTGCTGAAATACCGCCGAGCCCTTTGCCTTTATGAAATCGGTGAGAATTGGTTGGAGACAAAGGCGGCGTTCGAAGAAGTGGTGAAGGGGCAGCTCACTCTTCGCTATGACCCGTTCAACCCTAACCAGAAAATTCCGCCGATGGATGCCTTGCTCAGCCTCGCGAGCACGGAACATCGGCTGGGGGACTTCGATGCCGCACGAGGTCACGTCGACGACTTCCTTGCAAAGGCAGGGGAAAAGCACCCTTCCACGGAGTGGGCCTCCAAAATTTTGGCTGAGATTCGGTTTGCGGAAATGCAATTGAATGCCCCTACGGATGCCACAGTTGTCCCAGTAGGTTTCAACACCGACTCGCACGAGTCACGTCCTGTCATGACGGCAGACGGTCAAACCTTGTTTTTCTCATCAAATCGGCCTCGCAGCAATGGCTCCAACCATGGTCGAGTGGATCCCAACACCAAGGAGCACTATTACGACATCTATCAAACCAAACTCAAAGCGGACAGCACTTGGTCCGAACCCGATTTTCTGAACATTGGTTTGCGTTACCATTCCACGGTAGTGGGTTCGGACGCATTTGGGGAGAAACTTGTAGTGCTTGACAACGATGGATGGACCAGTGAGCTGAAAGTCACGCAAAGGTGGGAGCGTGGATGGACGGTGGCAGAGCCCCTGGAATTGGACAAACGAATTCCGAATCAGGGTGAAATCGTTTTCTTCCCTCAAAAGAACAGGCTCGTGGCCAGCATCCAAACCCGTCGTGGCGAGGGGGGGTATGATTTGTACGAGAGCAGCCTGGATGAGGAAGGCCGTTGGGGCAAACTCAAGTCTCTTGGTACCCGTGTGAACACCTGGGGCGATGAGATTACGCCTTTCGTCGCTGCCGACGGACAGACGCTTTTCTTCGCATCAAATGGACTCCAAAGTATGGGTGGCTTCGACATCTACCGATCCACAAGAAATGCAGCAGGTGGTTGGACGGAACCAGAACACCTTGGTGCTCCGATTAACAGCGTAGATGACGACATGGCCTTTGTCATTGGTGCGAAAGGGCAAGTTGGTTACTTCGCGACGCGACGAGAGGTCACGAGAGGTGACTTGGATTTGTACGAAGCCCGCATGAATGGCAACGCAGCACTGGAAGAGGAGGTGGTCATCTTGAGCATGAATGCGGAAAAGGTGGACAATGTTGACCAACCTGAATCCTTGGTCGTGAGGGATGTTGAAACGGGAGAAATTGTCCAGCGCGTGCAGAAAGGGAGTTCTGAAGACGTGTTCAACTTCATTTTGCCAACAGGCCGAGACTTCATTGTTGAATCAGAGTCTACGGCACTCGCTTCGAACGATCAGACAGGCGCCCAGATCGGCAACCAGCCCAGCGTTCAGCGTCGCATTTCCTTGCCGGCGGACAGCAAAGCTGAAGTCATCAGTGTCACCTTTGAAGAGGTGTTCGCTCCCGTAGATCAGCTTCAGGAATCGTCCAGTGAAGCAAAGGAAGAGTTGACAGTGTTCGTGATTGAACCGAAGCCTTTTGCAGAGGGCATTGGGGTCGAGGCTGAGGCTGAGGCTGAGGAAACTGTCGAGACTGAAGAAGCCATTGAGTCGGAGGAGGCCGTTGAGACCGAAGAAGTCGTCGAGACCGAAGAAGTCGTCGAGACCGAAGAAGTCGTCGAGACCGAAGA
>JAQCBJ010000052.1 GCA_027621555.1 Bacteroidota bacterium
TTGTGGGATTTGAAGATGGTCAACGACGAGCCGATTGTCCGCGCGTACTCGATGGCCAACCACCCCGCCGAGGGCAACATCGTGATGCTCAACATCCGCATCGCGACGCCACCGTGGGATCGCGCCCGGAACGGTTGGATGCAGGTCAACCCAGGCATTTGCTCGTCGTTCGTGTTCGACCAAAAGCCCGGCGACAAGGTCACCATCTCAGGTCCTTACGGCGAGTTCTTCATCAAGGAGACGGGAGCGGAAATGGTGTACATCGGCGGCGGTGCCGGCATGGCGCCCATGCGTTCGCACCTGTTCCACCTGTTCCACACGTTGAAGACGGGCCGCAAGGTGACGTTCTTCTACGGCGGCCGCTCCAAGCGCGAGCTGTTCTACGTGGACGACTTCCGCGCCATCGAGAAGGAATTCCCCAACTTCAAGTTTCACCTCGTGTTGTCCGAGCCTGCAGAAGGCGACAACTGGAACGAGAAGAAGAGCGTGGGCGATGACGGAGACGGATTCTTGGGCTTCGTGCACAACGCGGTGATCGACCACCACTTGAAGGACCACGACGCACCGGAGGACATTGAATTCTACTTCTGTGGGCCGCCGATGATGAACCAGGCGGTTCTGAAGATGTGCGACGACTGGGGCGTTCCCCCTGAAAACGTCAGCTTCGATGACTTCGGTGGCTAAGCCAAGCATCGACCAACTCACAAAGGCTCTTGCGGTTGCAGGGGCCTTTGTCGCCTTCGGGTGCGGGACGTCTGAGCGCGGTGCGGGATCCGTCGCTGCTGACGGACGTGGTCGGTTCTGGGTGCACCAAGGCGAGGCCCAAGGAACGACGTACACGATCAAGTACCTCGCCCAGGATTCAGTTCCGCAGTCGGCCATCGACGCGTCGCTCGAGGAAGTGGACATTGAAATGAACGCGTGGCGCCCGGAATCGGCCCTGTCGCGTTTCAACGCCTTCACGCGCACCGACACCGTGTTTGAGGTGGCGGACGAGGCCGGAGTGTGGTCGTTGCTTTGGGACATCTCGAGCGACGTGCACCGCGAGTCGAAGGGAGCGTTTGACGTGGCGATGGCGCCGCTGATGAAGCTTTGGGGTTTCCGAATGCAACACCGCTACGTGGTCACGCCGGCGATGGTGGACAGCGTGCATGCCTTCGCGCGCTTCCGCACGGACGTGGTGGACTACAACGACGTGGAGGACGACAACGGCGCAATCCTCGGAGGCCACCTCTCCAAAAGCGACCCACGCGTGGAACTGGATTTCAATGCCGTGGCGCAAGGGTACACGGTGGACGGCCTTGCCGAGGTGTTGATGGACCACGGCGTCACGGACATGATGGTGGAGCTCGGTGGCGAGGTGAAGTGCACAGGACGCAACGCGGCAGGAGAGCCGTGGCGCATCGCCATCGACCGGCCGCAGGCCGAGGGGCGCACCCTCCAGGCCGTGCTTCCCCTCGACAACACGTCAGTGTGCACAAGCGGCAACTACCGAAAAGTCTCGGTGGTGAACGGCCAAAAGCTGTCCCACACCCTCGACCCCCGAACCGGGGCACCCGTCAGCCACGGGTTGCTTAGCGCGACCGTCGTCACCCCGAGCGCGGCCTACGCCGACGCGTACGCCACGGTGTGCATGGTCTTGGGGCCGGACAAGGGCGCCGCGTGGGTGGACAGCCTGCAGCGCGCAGGGAAGGACGTCGAGGCGTTGTTCATCCTGGATGGGGGAGAAGAGGGGTACGCGTTTTGGGCCACACCAACGCTACGAGAGCAGCTCGAATGGCTCGAAGCCTTGCCGGAATACGACTCTCCTCAGGCGAATTAACACGTTGTCATGAGTGTTGCGCACGAGATTGCGTACCTTTCCTTTCCGCGGTTGCCCAATCGTGGCAACCAAACTTCAATCGCTCGATGTCCATGAAATCGTACGTCATTGCGCTCTGCGCGTTGTGGTCCACAGCAGGCTCGTGGGCCCAAACCGGCTTGTTCTCCAACGGCTCCGCCTGCGGGTGTCCATCTGTGGCCTTGCGCGACACCGTTTGGGTGACCGACAACAACGGGTTCGGAGTCGGCACGACCACCTGGACGTGCGACAACCTCTACGTCCTGACCGAGCAGGTCTTCGTCAATTCGGGCGACACCCTGACGATTGAACCCGGCACGGCCGTTCTCGGCATGTCCGGTTCAGGCCGGCAGGAATACACTGTTCCGGCCAACAACGACGTGGGCTCCGTCTTGACTGTCGATTACGACGTGTTTCCCGGTGCGCTGGTTGTGGCACGTGGTGCCTACCTCGGAGCTCAGGGCACGGAGTCGTGCCCGATCCAATTCACGTTCCTCGGCGACCCCCTTGATGGCAGCGTTGGCCTCGATGTTCAAGGTCAATGGGGAGGAGTTGTCCTGTGCGGCACCGCAGGACTGAACACCTTGCCACTTGGAGGTGGGGTTTCACCTTCCCAAACCACGGGCGTGGGAACGGGAGAAGACCGCGCCGAAGGCATCGTGGACGTGACCGGACAAGACCGGCACGTGTACGGAGGAAACACGGATTCGACCTCGTCCTCTGGCGTCATTGCGTACGTGTCCTTTCGCCATGGAAGCACCAACTTAGGTTGGAACTACGCCCTCAACGGGAACGAGACAGATTTGCTTCAACTCGGAGGGTGCGGCTCTGGAACCGAAATTCACCACGTGGAGTTGCTCGGTTCGGCGGACGACGGCTTGCACATCCTCGGAGGCAAAGTGGAAGTCCACCACATTCTGAGCGCATTCCACGTGGAAGATGCCTTTGAGTCGGACCAGGGTTGGCAAGGTGCTGGGCAGTTTCTGTTTGGCATCCAAGACACCGCACTTGCCCATCCCACAAACCCGCCATTGGATGCCTACGTTTGGACCATGCAAGGGGACGATTTCGAGGAGTTCAACATGGACTTGTATTACGAGCCTTACACGACGCCTTGGATGAGCAACCTGACCTTGATCACCAACGGGGCCAACGCGGCGCTGTTAGGGGCCAGCTTGCCCGGAGGAGACTGGATGAACAGCGTGATCCATGGGGTGAGTGAGTTTGGGTTGTTGTTGCGTTACAGTTATGCATGCGATGGCTATGCGGCATTGCTTCCTCAAGGCCTGGGTGGCGGATTCGGTGTCTTGCGGCTCAGAAACTGGCGAGTCGCCGGGGTGGGTGGAAATATGGACGGATTGGAGTTTGGTGACGTAGTGGGGTCGTTTTATCAAAACCCTTTGACGGAACTGTTGAATCCATTTTTGCAGGACAGTGGATTTGCCTTGCTACCACTCCTGGTCGACGGAGACTTCGCTCTCACAGGTGGCGCGCTCATAGATGGCGTCGATCCGCGCCCAAATCAGGCAGAAACGGTGTCTTCTTACTACCAATCCCTTGACCCGCGATTGGAGGAAGTGAGTTATCATGGAGCGTTTTCGCCAGGAGTAGCGCCTTGGTTTGAAGGGTGGACCGCGTTGTCTTCTTTAGGGTTGTTTAGTGGTGAATCGGAGGGGTTTGGCTGCACTTACTCGTTGGCATGCAACTTCGATGTGAATGCTGTACAAGACGACGGGTCATGCGATTTCACGGCCTGCGCGGGATGCACGTCGCCGTGGGCATGCAACTTTCAGCCGGGCGCGTTGATTGACGACGGTTCCTGCACGTATCAAGAATGCATGGGGTGCACGTACCCCGCGGCGACCAACTTCACTCCTGCAGCCTTGATGGACGACGGTTCCTGCGAATTCCCGATCCCTGCTACGTGCACGGGCGATTTGAACGGAGACAATGTGGTGTCGACGCTGGACTTGCTTGATTTCCTGACCGTGTATGGGGCCAGCTGCGAAGGGTAGGAAGGTCAGTTTCCTTCGGCCTGGCAGGCATCCTGGGGGCGTGCACCGCAGACGGAGCAACCGCCTTGTTCATCGCGCAACATGGGGTTGTTGCTCGCACAGGTCCCACTGAATTCACCTCCTGGTTTGACGAGAATTTTGATCGCGATGCCGGCGACTCCCAAAGCGAGAAGGAGGATGGCGAGAAGGATTTCAGTGAGCCCCATGGGCCAAAGGTAAGGGGCGATTTTCATCGATGTCCGACGAAAAAGGCATTTGTGTCGTTGGATTTGTGTAAATATTATATGTATATTTATGTAATCACAACGGAACAACCATGCATTGTCATCTTTTCAATCTTTCGATGTTGGTGTTGCTTGGGGCTTCAGCTTCAGCGCAATCCATGCCATTCGGTTCCAACTGCGGATGTCCCCCTGTTGCTTCGCGCGACACGGTTTGGGTCACAGACAATGCAGGAGCTGGAGTCGGGTCTGGCACGTGGACGTGCAGCAACTTGTACGTGTTAACAGAACAGGTTTTTGTCAACCCTGAGGACACGTTGGTGATTGAGCCGGGCACTGTGGTTTTGGGCATGTCAGGCGAAGGAATGAGCCAGTTTGATGTGCCCACCTCAGTTGGCATTGGGAGCGTCCGTGAAGTGACGTACGACACGTATCCCGGCGCATTGGTGGTTTCGAGAGGAGCCTACCTCGATGCCCAAGGGACCTCGGATTGTCCCATTCAATTCTCTTTTGTGGGAGATCCTCTGGACGGTTCGGTAGGGGTCGATGTGACGGGGCAATGGGGTGGCCTGGTTTTGTGCGGCGGTGCCCAAACGAACACCTTGCACCTCGATCTTGGGTTCTTCACGGCGCCCTTCTTCACCACAGGTGTTGGCACGGGCGAGGACCGAGCAGAAGGCATCGTCGACCCAAGTGGCCAAGATCGTGAGGTCTATGGTGGGAACGCCGACCCCAACGGGTCGTCAGGAACGTTGCGTTACCTGTCCTTGCGTCATGGCAGCACCAACCTTGGATGGACCCAGTTTGGCAACGGGAACGAAACGGATTTGCTCCAACTCGGGGCATGTGGGTCGGGAACGGTGGTTGAACACATTGAGCTCATTGGCTCGGCCGACGACGGCCTTCACATTCTTGGAGGCCTGGTCCAGGTGCGGAACGTGCTGTCTGCATTCCACGCCGAGGATGCGTTTGAGAGCGACCAAGGGTGGCAGGGATCAGCCCAATACCTTTTAGGGATTCAGGACACGGCACTTGCCCACGCAACGAATCCGCCGGGCCCATCGTTTGTGTACGACGCTGAAGGAGACGACGTGCAAGACAACAACATGGACCCTTCCTCCGAGCCCTACTGCCTCCCTGAAATGGCGAACTTCACGTTCATCACCAACGGGGCTGAACAAGCTGCGAGCTACCACAGCCTTCCCGGTGGCGATTGGTTGAACAGCGTTGTCCACGGTGTGTCGGACGCTGGAATCGAAGTGCAGCACTATTTGACGTGCGACGGGTTCAACGCCATGTTGCCCACCCAATATGCCTTCCTTTCAGTTCGCAACTGGCGCATTTGGGGCGACGACTCTTCCCAAGACAACGTGCTTCGGGGGCGTTACATGGGCAATTACGGGGCCCAATCTGCGCTTGAAGGATGGCTGACGGACAGCGCCAACGTGGTGGAAAGCGTCCTGATGGACGGCGCCTTTCAAGTGGTCAATGGCCAAATCACAGACGGCCTCGATCCCCGCGCATCCTCAGGGGGGACGGTGTCGAGCTATTACCTTCCTTCGGACCCTCGGCTGGATTCAGTGACGTATCACGGTGCCCTTGAACCTGGCGTGAATCCGTGGTTTGCCGGGTGGTCCTACTTCGCCAACTCAGGGGGGTACTCCGGGGAATTGGTTGTGGAGGCCGGTCCTGGATGCATGTATCCGTCGGCGTGCAATTACGACGCCAGTGCCATCAGCGACGACGGGTCATGCGACTTTTCGTCGTGTGCCGGTTGCACCTACTTGTGGGCATGCAACTTCAATCCATCAGCGACCCTTGATGATGGCTCATGTGAGCGAGAAACCTGTGGAGGATGCACCTTCGTGCTGGCTTGCAACTACGATCCTTCGGCAACGCAAGACGACGGATCGTGCACGTACGAGGAATGCTCAGGCTGTACGTTCCCAGGTTCTCTCAACTACGACCCTGCGGCATTGATTGATGACGGCACTTGCGATATTGAGATCTCCGCACCTTGCGCTGGAGACATCAATGGCGATGGGGTGGTCAGCACTTTGGATCTCCTTGACTTCCTGTCTGTCTACGGAAGTTCCTGCGAAGGATAAGCGTTGTCAGCCGATGATGTTGCGGACGTCCTTGAAGAACGTGCGCAACGCGACTTTGGGCTCCACACCTTGCTTTTCAGCTTCTTCCAACACGCGCTTGGCGCCCAAAATGTTGGTCAGGCGATCGCCCAGTTCCGCCACGTCGTTCGCGTCGTCGTCCATGGAGGCGTAAACTTCTTGCTCGAGCTTGTCGAGTGAAGCCATGTCGTGCTCGGCGATGAGCTTTCGGATTTCTGCGGCGTTCATGAGGCGCAGGCTTGGGCGAGTTCTGTGACTTTGTCCTTCTTCGCGGTGGCGAATTCCTCAATCAACGCGCCGTCTTTGAAGCCCGCGAAATAGGGGAGGTCGTTGATCTTGAAGGCCTGCTTCACGTCCAAATGCTCTTCCACGTCCACGTCGATGAACGTCACGTCTCCGTAAGCCTCGTCGGCTTTGAGTCCGTTCACGTGGGGAGCGAGCAACTTGCACACGCCGCACCACGAGGCGTGGAAGCGGATGAAGAGGCGGGGTTTCGATTTGATTTGGTCGATCAGTTCAGGCAAATTCATGGCAGAGAAATTGGGAGTGCAAACATGCAAACAAGCGACGACGGAAGTGGTTCGATTCTCGTCATTTCTCGGTCACGTGAGGCACATAGCGCGCCCTACCTTTGGGCCATGAACACCCGGGAACAACACCTCGAAGCGTTTGGGCGCTTGTTGGACATCATGGACGACCTGCGCGAAAAGTGCCCGTGGGACCGGAAGCAGACGTTTGAATCCTTGCGCCACCTCACCATTGAGGAGACGTACGAACTGGCGGACGCGATCCTTGACCGCGACGTGGAGGAGATCAAAAATGAAACGGGCGACCTGCTGCTGCACATGGTGTTCTACGCCAAACTTGGGTCGGAGCTTCCCGCATCAGAAGGGGGGTACGACATCGCGGATGCGCTCCACGGCATTTGCGACAAGCTCGTGGAGCGGCATCCGCACATCTACGGCGACGTCGAAGCCAACGACGAAGAAACCGTGAAAGCGAACTGGGAGAAGTTGAAGCTCAAGGAGGGGAAGAAGTCGGTGCTGGAAGGGGTGCCCCGCTCGTTGCCTAGCCTCGTCAAGGCCTACCGCGTGCAAGACAAGGTCCGGGGCGTGGGGTTCGATTGGGACAACGCGGGCCAAGTCTGGGACAAGGTCCAGGAAGAGCTTGGCGAGTTGCGCACGGAGCTGGACGCGCCGGAGCGCGATGCGGAACGCGTGACGGACGAGTTTGGGGACGTGATGTTCGCCCTCATCAACTACGCGCGTTTCGTCGACGTCAACCCCGATGAGGCACTCGAACGGACAACACGCCGGTTCATGGCACGCTTCCAGCACCTGGAAATGGCGGTGCGCGAAGAAGGGAAAGACCTTTCAGACATGACGCTCGCCGAGATGGACGTGTACTGGGACCGCGCCAAGCAGGCCCTCAAATCGTAACGGCTCGAACTTGCGCGAGGCGCCGCTTGAGTTTGGCGTCTCAGGGGTGAAGGAGACCGGCGACCTCGTCGACGAACGACGCCACCCAGCGTCCGTACTGCACGCCGCTCGGGTGCAACCCGTCCGCGGCGACCAAGCCCGGGGTGTCGGGCCATTCCTGTGAAATCGGAGTGATGTCGAAGTGAGCCACGCCGCGCGCCAAAGTGCGGACCTTGCACGTGTCGTTGAATTGGGCGAGTTCGGCACTAATCGTGCTTTGGTTGTTCGCCCCAAACGGCGTGTACCCGTAGTCCGGGATGCTCACCACAAACACGCGGTCCGCATCGCCACCAGCCAGCGCGATGGCGCGCTCGAGCAGCGCTGAAAATTCCACCCCGTAGCCCTCGATGGGGAGTCCTTGGTATTGGTTGTTCACGCCGATCAGGAGGGACACGAGGTCCCAATCGGCCGTGTCGACCTGTGCCGCGTTCATGCCCGCATCGAGGTTGGCGGTGGTCCATCCCGTGGTGGCCACGATGGAAGCGCCGAGCAGGTCGTGATGCTCGTCGAGACGCACACGCAAGCTGTCCACCAACTGGTTAGGCCAGCGCTCCGCTTCTGCGACGCTTTCTCCGATGGTGTAGCTGTCTCCCAGCGCGAGATAACGCACCTGATGCTCGTGCCCTTCAAGACCGTCGTCCCCGTAGGGATGCGGCTCTTCCTGGTTGTGGCAGGCGGTCAGGTGAACAACGGCCCATGCGGCCAAAACAAAGCAGGTTCGGAACATGCCACGCAAGGTCGAACAAAACCCGGAATTCACGGCGCTCGTTGTACCTTGGGGCTTCTCTCAACCCGGCGGGGTTCGGCAGAGGCCGGGCAACGCCTGAATGCAAACGAATCGCCATGAGAATTTGGATCGCGGCAGCGCTGAGCTGCTTGATGGGAGCTGGGGTTTGGGCCCAGCAGGAAACGCCACAGCGCGTCAACACCAACGTGTTCAGACAGCTCGGTCAAGAGCTTCCAACGCCCAACGTGTACCGCACAGCCTCCGGCGCACCCGGCCACGAATACTGGCAACAGAAGGCGGACTACAGCATGAAAATCCACCTCGACGACGCCACGCAGCGCATCGACGGTTCGGAGACCGTCACGTACACGAACAACAGCCCCGATGAGTTACGGTACGTGTGGTTGCAGCTTGACCAAAACGTGCGTGCCCTCGACAGCGACAGCTACAAGATCCGCGAGTCTTCCCTCGACCGCCGCACCAGTTTTGACGATTTGCGCAAGCTCGAGCCTTCGTTCGACGGGGGATTCAAGATTGAGAAGGTGGTGGATGCCGCGGGCAAAGCGCTTGATTACACCATCAACAACACGATGATGCGCATCGATTTGCCGCGCCCACTCAAGCCTGGCAACCAGTTCAAGTTCAGCATCGATTGGTGGTACAACATCAACGACCGGATGAAGGACGGCGGCCGCAGCGGTTACGAGTACTTCGAAGACGAAGACAACTACATCTACACCATCGCCCAATTCTACCCTCGCATGGTGGTCTACTGTGACAACGAGGGATGGCAAAACAAGCAGTTCCTCGGAAGCGGGGAATTCACGTTGAACTTTGGCGACTACCACGTGGAGCTGACGGTGCCAGAGGACCACATCGTGGCGTCAACCGGGACCTTGACCAACGCCAAGTCCGTGCTGAACGGGACCCAGCGCCGCCGCTTTGAGCAAGCCAAGACGGAGTACGACCAACCGGTGCTCATCGTCACCGAGGAGGAAGCTCGCGAAGCTGAGCAAACCAAGAAGACAGGGGAGAAGACCTGGATCTTTGACGCCAAGAACGTCCGCGACTTTGGGTGGGCTTCAAGCCGGAAGTTCATCTGGGACGCGATGGCGGTGAAGGTGGGGAACACCTCGCCTTTGGCCATGAGCTACTACCCTAAGGAGGGCAACCCACTGTGGGAGCAGTACAGCACCAAGGCCGTCGCCCAAACCCTCAAGACCTACAGCAAATTCACGGTGGACTACCCGTACCCGGTGGCCATTTCTGTCCACACGAAGTGGATCGGGATGGAGTACCCCATGATCTGCTTCAACGGCGGCCGACCCGAGCCAGACGGCACGTACAGCGCGCGCACCAAGCACGGCATGATCAGCGTGATCATCCACGAGGTGGGGCACAACTTCTTCCCCATGATCATCAACTCGGACGAACGCCAGTGGACGTGGATGGACGAGGGGTTGAACACGTTTGTGCAGTTCTTGACGGAGAAGGAGTTTGACCGCGATTACCCTGCGCGTCGTGGGAGTGCCCGCAACATCCGTGAGTACATGGGTGGCGACAAGACC
>JAQCBJ010000053.1 GCA_027621555.1 Bacteroidota bacterium
CACGTGCTCGTGGAATGCAAAGCCCCCAACGTCCCCTTGAATCAGGAGGCCGTCTCGCAAGCCGCCCGCTACAACCTCGTGTTGAACGTGCCGTCGCTGCTTGTCACCAACGGGATGAAGCACGTGGCGTACGGTTTGGGCTCCGACGGAAAGGCGACGCCCTTGACGCAACTTCCCTCCTGCCCAAGCCGTTGAGGGCGCTCCTTGCGTACTTTCGCGACGCAATGAAGATCACAGACATTCTCGCCATTGCCGGCAAGCCCGGTTTGTACCAAGTGTTGGCCTCAGGCAGCGCCAGCATTGTTGTGGAAAGCATGATGGACGGCAAGCGCTCCAGCGTGCCTGGTACCGCTCGCGTCAGCAACCTCGCGGACATCACGATGTACACCAACGAAGACGACGTGCCCTTGATGGACGTCCTCAACCGCATCCACGACGCCCAAAAAGGCGCAGAAGGCCCCTCCCACAAGGATGCGGCCCAAGCCATCCGTGACTTCATCGACGGCATCGTCCCTGAACTTGACCACGAGCGCGTGTACCAAAGCGACTTGAAAAAGCTCGTCCAGTGGTACAACTTGCTCGTTTCGAAGGGAGCGTTCCCACTCGAAGCTCCGGAAGAGGAAGGCGCTGAAGGAGGTGAGCCGACGGAGGAGCAAGCCGAACAGAAAAAGCCTGCAGCCAAGAAATCCGCTGCGAAGAAGGCCACGAAGAAGCCCGCAGCGAAAAAACCTGCAGGCAAAACGTCGGGTGCAAAAAAGGCCGCCACCAAGGCCAACAGCAAGAAAGGAGGCTGAGCATGAACGTGACTGTGATTGGTGCCGGCACCATGGGCAACGGCATTGCGCACGTGTTTGCGCAGTCTGGACACAATGTGATTTTGATGGATCGCTCGGCGGAGGCCCTCGAGCGCGCCCTAGCTACCATTGGGAAAAACTTGGACCGCATGGTGGCCAAGGAGAAAATTTCCTCAGCTGACAAAGACGCGGCCTTGGGTCGGTTGACGACCTCGACGGATTTGGGTGCTGCGGTGGCCAACGCTGGTTTGGTGGTGGAAGCGGCGACCGAGAACGTTGACCTCAAGCTGAAGATTTTTGCCGACCTCGACGCGGCGGCTCCCAAGGGCTGCATCCTCGCCACCAACACGAGCTCGATCAGCATCACGCGCATTGCCGCAGCGACGGGACGTCCGGACAAGGTGATCGGGATGCACTTCATGAATCCTGTGCCGGTGATGAAGCTGGTGGAGGTCATTCGCGGTTACGCGACAAGCGACGCGACCTGCAAGGAAGTCATGGAGCTGAGCGCCCAGCTTGGAAAGGTTCCCGTGGAAGTGAACGACTACCCCGGGTTTGTGGCCAACCGCATCCTGATGCCCATGATCAACGAGGCCATCCTCACCCTGCACGAGGGCGTGGCCGGCGTGGAAGAAATCGACACCGTGATGAAGCTCGGCATGGCCCACCCCATGGGACCGCTTCAACTCGCGGACTTCATCGGCTTGGACGTGTGCTTGAGCATCCTCCGCGTGTTGCACGACGGGTTGGGCCAAGACAAGTACGCCCCCTGTCCCCTGCTCGTCAACATGGTGATGGCGGGCAAGCTCGGCGTGAAGTCCGGCGAAGGATTCTACGTCCACACGCGGGGCTCGAAGGACCTCGTGGTGGCGCCGACGTTGGCGAAGTAATCCCTATTGCCGTGAGTGATTTCCCGCACCCAACCCGACGCGCGACGTCGTTTGGGTGGATGGAAGTCACCGTAGCGCGAGGCGACGAGCCGATTGTCGAACGTCTTGGGTTTGAGCGGAACGGCCGATCGCACCGACACAACATGTGGGAGCATTGCCGGATCGTTGACGGAAGCGGAATCATCGTGGTCGGTGAGGAACGAGTGGCTGTTCAGGCCGGCGACACGTGCCAAATCCCGCCCCACACGGACCATTGGATGGAACCCCACGGCTGGATGGAAATCGTCTTGATGTACACGCACCCGACGAACTGATTCGGGTTCCGTTATCTTGCCCCACATGGCCACTCCCGATTCGATTGCCCCTTGGCGCCAGCGGCTCCATACCGTCATTTTTGAAGCGGACACCCCTGCGGGAAAGGGGTTTGATGTGGCGCTGCTCTGGGCGATTGTTCTCAGTGTGGCCGTGGTGTTCGCCGAAAGCGTCGCCTCCATTCGAGAATCCTACGGCACGCCGCTCAGGGTGGTCGAATTCGTGTTTACCGGGCTGTTCACGGTCGAGTACGTCCTGCGGTTGTTGGCGGTTCGCCGCCCGTTGAAGTACGCGTTCAGTTTCTACGGATTGGTGGACCTGTTGAGCATCCTGCCGACGTTCGTGGAGTTGCTTTTGCCCGGGGCGGCGAGCCTGCGCGTGGTGCGGATGCTGCGTTTGCTGAGGGTGTTCCGCGTGCTGAAATTGGTGGGGTTCCTTCGCGAAGCCCAAATCCTCAAGGCCGCCCTCTTCGCCAGCCGACGCAAAATCACCGTCTTCCTCTCCGGCGTTCTCGTGCTGGTCACCCTCCTCGGGACGTTGGTGTACATGGTGGAGGATGCCGAGGCTGGCTTCACGAGCATTCCAAGGAGCATCTACTGGGCCATCGTCACGGTCACGACTGTGGGGTACGGCGACATCGCGCCTCAAACGGTTCCCGGCCAAGTCATCGCTTCATTGATGATGATCCTCGGTTACGCCATCCTCGCCGTGCCCACCGGCATTGTTGGGGCGGAGCTCGCACGCTCCACGCGCGTCGCCACCAACACCCAGGCCTGTCCTTCTTGCGGGGCCGAGGGCCACGACGACGACGCGGACTTTTGCAAGCACTGCGGGCACAAGCTTTGACGTTGGTCTGACGCGTGAGGCGAGGCGAAGACTTGTCGTTCGCGGACAGGTGTGTATTTTGGACCCCAAATGCCGACTGCAGGTCGGAAATACCTCCCTCCCATGAACAACCCCACGAGACTGTTTGACTTCCCACGTTACCAGCTAGCCAACAAGCCGCAGGATGTGATGATGACCATGCCCAATTACGGCAACCGCGTGACCTATTCGACCGCGCAGTTTGTCGATGAAATGGATGCGGTCTCCCGTGGTTTGATTGCCATGGGGCTTCAAGCGGAGGAAAAGGTGGCCCTCATCAGCCACAACAACCGCTGCGAGTGGAACATCATGGACCACGCCATCATGCAGACCGGCGCCATCGACATCCCGATTTACCCCACCATGACGGAGGAGGATTACAAGTACATCCTCAACCACAGCGAATCGAAGTACTGCTTTGTCAGCAACGAGGAGCTGTACAACAAAGTGATGGCGGTCAAGGCTGAGTGCCCGACGCTGGAAGATGTGTTCACGTTTGAAGACGTGAAGGGTGCGCGCCACTGGACTGAAGTGGCCAAGGCCGGTTCAGACGCCCAGCAAGCGGAGCTCGACGCTCGCCGCGACGCGGTGGATCCTGCCCAGCTCGCGACCATCATTTACACGTCGGGAACGACGGGGCTTCCCAAGGGCGTGATGCTGTCCCACAACAACGTGGCGAGCAACGTGCTCATTGCCCAGCCGCGCGTGCCGGCAGTCGACGCCAACATGGACTACCGCGTGCTGAGCTTCCTGCCGGTGTGCCACATTTTTGAGCGGATGCTCCACTACCTGTACATGTACATGGGAGCCCAAATCCACTTCGGCGAGAGCCTTGAAACCATCAAGGAGGACCTCAACCACACGCAGCCCATCATGTTCACGGCGGTGCCGCGCCTCTTGGAGAAGTTCTACGACGGCATCGTGGCGAAAGGACGTTCCGCAGGCGGCGCCAAGGCAGCCATCTTCAACTGGGCGGTCGGCGTGGCCCTTGATTGGGATCCCAACAAAGGCGGCCTTTACAACTTCAAACTCAAGATTGCCCGCAAGCTCGTGTTCAGCAAGGTCAAGGAAGCCCTCGGCCTCAGTGGCATTCAAGCTGTGGCCTCGGGCTCAGCGGCCCTTCAGCCTCGTCTCGCGCGCTTCTTCAACGGGGCCGGCATCACGGTCCTCGAAGGCTACGGCCTCACCGAAACCTCACCCGTGGTCAGCGTGAACACGACCAACGGCGCGGGCATGCTGAAGATTGGCAGCGTGGGCAAGATGGCCGACGGTGTGGACGTGAAGATTGCGGAGGACGGTGAGATTTTGGTCCAAGGCCCCAACGTCATGATGGGGTATTACAAGGATCCGGAGAAGACGGCCGAAGTCATCAAGGACGGCTGGTTCCACACGGGGGACATCGGCGTCATCGAAGACGGCTTCCTGCGCATCACGGACCGCAAGAAGGAAATCTTCAAGACGTCGGGCGGCAAATACGTCGCGCCAACGTTGCTCGAAAACGCGCTCAAGGCGTCGCTCTTCATCGAGCAGGTCATGGTGGTCGGCGAAAACCGCAAGCACCCCGCCGCGTTGATTGTGCCGGATGCTGTGGTGGTGGAAGAATGGTGCAAGCGCCACGACCACCCCTTCCCGGGCATGGCGGGCATTGCAGGTGACGACCGGTTGCGCGAGCGCATTGAGCAGGAAGTCAACGAATTGATGGCATCGTTTGCCAAGTGGGAGCAAGTGAAGAAGATCACGATCCTTCCCGCGGTGTTCACCATCGACGGCGGCGAATTGACGCCCACGTTGAAGCTGAAGCGCAAGCCCATCATGGCGAAGTACGCCGACGCCATTGAGGCGATGTACGCATAAACTCAGATATGCTTTCCGCCCTGAACCAGTTTGACACGTGGCTGTTCCTTGCCCTGAACGGGGCGTGGCCCGCGTTGGACTCGGCAATGTGGTGGGTGAGCAAGCCGCTTTTCTGGACGCCCTTGTACCTCGCGATGGTGTGGGCGTGCAAGCCGTTGCTTGGAACGTGGCGCCAGCGTTTGGTGGTTGGCGTGTGCCTCGGGATGTGTGTAACGGGAACCGATGTGGTGTCGGCGCGCGTCCTGAAGCCCAACGTGGCGCGGCTCCGTCCTTCGCATGAGCCCGCGCTGGTGGACCAGATCCATTTGGTGGAGGAGCGTCCCGGGGAAGTGTACCGCGGAGGGAAATACAGCTTCGTGTCGTCGCATGCCGCCAACCACATGGGCGTGGCGGTGCTGTTTGGCGGGTTGCTCGGGGGCGCGTGGGGCTGGGGATTGTTGGCCTGGGCGCTTTTGATTGGGTTCAGTCGCATTCACCTGGGGGTGCACTACCCCGGCGACGTGCTGGGAGGCTTCGTCGTGGGATGGGGCATTGGCGCCTTGGCATTGACGGTGGCGCGCCGGTGGTCCGGCGTGTTGGCGCCTTCGAACTTGGATCGCCGTGGCTGAAGGGCTCTCGTGGATGACGTGGGTGGCGGTGTTCCTCGGGGGCGGCGTCGGAAGCGTGATGCGCTTTGGGCTGGGCGAAGGCATGCGGGCATGGTGGCCTGAAGCCGCGGCCGGATTCCCATGGGGGGTGTTGGCGGCAAACGTGCTCGCGACGGCGTTGCTGGCGTGGTGTGCGGTGGCGGGCGCGGACGTTTGGGGCAAGACCTCTCCCCTTTGGTTCTTCATGACGGTCGGCGTGTGCGGCGGGTTCAGCACCTTCTCCACGTTCGCGTGGGACACGATGCAGTTGTGGCAACAAGGCGGCTGGGTCATGGCTGCGACCAACGTGGCCGTGTCCGTGCTCGGCTGCGTGGCGGTGAGCTGGTGGGTGGCCAAGGCTTGTGCGTGAGCGCGCGTGGCGCGTCCTATCTTCGAGGCGCGATGAACAACCGAATCTTTTTGGCGGCCCTTGCTTTGGCAGGCTGCACCGTCGAAGCTGACGTCCGCGTCAGCAGCGCTCCGAGCGAAGCCACGCCCCGCCTTGTGGTGGGCATCACCGTCGACCAAATGCGCGCCGATTACCTGACGCGGTTTGGCGTTTGGGACGACGCGGAAACGCCTGGAAACTTCGGGGAAGGTGGGTTTCGTCGGATGGTCGAGGAAGGGTTTGCGTGTCGGGACAACCACTTCGGGTACGCTCCGACGTACACCGGCCCCGGTCACGCGTCGATTTACACCGGCACGACCCCGGCCGTTCACGGCATCCTGTCCAACGATTGGTACGACCGCGCCTCCAGCAACGGAATTTACTGCGCGTCGGACACGTCGGTGCGCGGGGTTGGTGTGGACGGCGTGGATGCCGACGGCACCGTCTTGGGCAGCGCAGGCCAAATGTCCCCTCACCGCATGCTCTCGACCACCCTGGGCGACGAGCTGAAAATGGCCACGGGCGGCCAGGCCAAGGTCTACGGTGTGAGCATGAAGGACCGCGGGGCGATCCTGCCGGCCGGGCATGCGGCTGACGGGGCGTTTTGGTACTACGGCAAAGACCTTGGGCATTTCATCTCGAGCACGCATTACGGCGACGCCCTCCCGGACTGGGTCGTGGCGCTGAACCAGTCAGGCAAAAGCGAGGCACTGATGGAGGCGGGCTGGGAGCGGCTTTTGGACGAGTCGGTGTACGACCAATGCTTGCCCGACAACAACCCTTACGAAGGCGCGTTCAAGGGCGAATTGAAGCCCACCTTCCCCTACGATTTGCAAGCGCTCAAGGCCCAAAACGCAGGCTACGACCTCCTCAAAGGCACCCCAGGCGGCAACACCCTCATCGTCGACTTCGCCCTCGCGGCCATCGACGGCGCAGGACTCGGCCAAGACGACGTCACCGACGTGCTGGCGCTCAGCTTCAGCGCGACGGACTACGTGGGGCACCGCGTCGGACCACACGCCCAGGAGACCATGGACATGTACTTGCGCCTCGACGCGGAACTCAAGCGCCTGTTTGATGCCTTGGACGAGAAGGTCGGCGAAGGAAACTGGACCGCCTTTTTGACGGCGGACCACGGCGGGGCCAACGTGCCGTCGCACGCCGCCTCGCTTCAAATGCCGACGGACTACTGGAAAAAGGGCAACCTCATGGATGCCGTCGAGGCCGCGCTCGTGAAGCGCTACGGACGGTCCGGTTCCGAGACGTGGATTCTCAATTCCAGCAACGACCAAGTCATGCTCAATCACCCGCTCCTCGATCGGAAGGGCATCGACCGCTGCGAGGTGGCGCGCTTCGTCGCCGATCAATGCAACACCGACCCGGCGCTGAGCAAGGCCGTGGCGGCCTGCGACGCCCCGGCATTGGCGGCTTCCGACCCCATGGTGGCGCGACTGGTCCGCGGCCATCGACCAGGCTTCTCCGGCGACGTCTTCCTCGTTCCCCAACCCGGATGGATCGACTACGGCCGCACGGGCACCACCCACGGCTCGACCTTCCCGCACGACACCCACGTCCCCGCCCTGTTTCTCGGCGCAGGCGTCCCGCACGGCGAGACGTACTCCCGAACCCACATCCGGGACATCGCCCCCACGCTCTCCCAAATCATCCGCAGCCCCTACCCCAACGGCACGACCGGACAGCCCATCTCGGACTTGCTCAACGCCTCGAACCGATGACGGCCGTCACATGCAGGTTGCGACGTGACGTCGCCAACCAAAACCTCACCTTCCGCGCCACCTTCCCAGAACGCAACGCTGCACACCTTGGCGCTTGGTCGCTTCAGCTCCCAACGTGGCGTCCCGGCCGCTACGAACTCGGCAACTTCGCGCAGTACATCATGAGCGTCGAGGGTTTCAACTCGGACGGCTCGCGTCAGGCCCTGGCCAAGTCCAGCCTGCACACGTGGATCGTCCCCGCTGGGGTGCGCGACGTGGAGTGGGTGTTTCACGCCGACATCCTCAACGCCGGGTCAACTTGCGTGGAAGCCGACCTCTACTACGTCAATCCCGTGAACTGCTTCATGTACGACCTCGATCGGCAGGACCTGCCCTACGAGATCGTGCTTGAGGACCTCAGACTCGACCCGGAAACGGAAGGCGGGTGGGCGCTTGCGACGGCTCTGCCGTGGGAGGTGCGCGACGGTTCGCCCGCGATGCGTGCCCGCGACGTCCAGCACCTGATGGACAGCCCGTGGATCGCGTCGCCCAAACTTTGGCGCGACAGCTACCGCGAGCAGGACGTGGACGTCCACGTCTGGATTCACGACACCCTCCCGAGCGATCCCACCCGGTTCATGGCGGACCACGCGGCATTCACGCGGTCCCAACTCGCGTACTTCGGGTCCTTCCCGACCGACGAATACCACTTCCTGTACCTCTTCCCGGACCGGGACGTGCGGCACGGTGTGGAACACGAGGACAGCACCGTCATCGCCCTCGGGCCCGCGGAGCGCGTCCGTTCCGAAGAAGGCTACATGGAGATCCTTGGCATCGCCAGCCACGAACTCTACCACGCCTGGAACGTGAAGCGCATCCGTCCCGCAGAGTGGACGCCTTACGATTTCACGGGGGCGTGTCCGTCGGATTTGGGCTACATCGCGGAGGGCGTGACGACCTACATGGGGGACCTCTTCCTCTTTGAATCGGGCATCGTCGACCTGAAGGGTTGGTGCGACCTGATGGCCAAACTCCTGGAACGCCACCTCAACAATCCCGGCCGCCTCAACCTGAGCGTGGCGCAGTCGAGCTACGACACGTGGCTGGATGGGTACCGCGTGGGCGTGCCCGGCCGCAAAGGAAGCATTTACGTCGAAGGCGCCGTCCTGGCGTTTCTCTGCGACACCCGCATCATGGAGCGCACCGGCGGCCAAGCCTCGCTCAGCACCGCGATGCGCCTTCTTTGGGAACGGTACGGAAAACCCCGCACGGGCCTGACCGCCGACATGTACTGGGACGTGCTGGCCGAAGTCGCCGGCGAGCGCCTCGACGACCTCCGTCGGGACCACGCCGAAGGCACGGCCGACACGTGGCCGCCCCTCGTGCACGCCTTCGCCACGCAGGGCCTCGCCCTTTCGAAGGGCGACGACGACGCAGGCCTCACCCGCGTCACGATCGCTCCCGCCTCAGCCTGAGCCCGCGACGCGATGCCTCCTAGCACCGCACCAAACCACAACGTCAGAGCCCGTCCGCCCCGCCCATGGCGTAGCGGATCAGGTTGGCGCCCATTTGCAGGGCCGCCTGGCGCACCTCCTCCGGGTCGCGATGAACTTGGTAATCTTCCCACCCGTCACCGAGGTCGCACTCGTGGTCGTAAAAGCACACGAGCCGTCCGTTCACAAACAACCCAAACCCCCGCGCCGGCAAATCCTCGTGCTCGTGAATTTTGGGCAATCCTTCGGGGAAATCAAATTTCTGGTGGTACACCGGGTGGTCGAACGGCACCTCCACCCACGCGAGGTCGGGAAAGACCTTGGCCATCGCCGCGCGCACAAACGCATCCATCCCGTAGTTGTCGCTGATGTGCAAAAAGCCACCGGCCTCGAGGTAGGAACGCAATTGGTCGGCTTCGCGCGCCGAGAACACCACGTTTCCGTGCCCGGTCATGTGAATCCACGGGTAGTTGTACAAGTCGGGCGACCCGACGTCCACGTAAGGGACGTCCTCCGACAGCGCCATGCCCATTTCCTCGTTGCAGTACCGCACCAAGTTTGGCACCGCGGTCGGGTTGGCGTACCAGTCGCCACCGCCTCGATATTGCAAGACAGCGAGCTGCACGTCGGCCACGGTTTGGGCGCTCAACGGTGAAGCAAGGGCCACGCAGAACGCTGCGCATCCCATCCACGGAATCCAAAACCCAACGCCAAACGCAACCTTTCGCATGCCACGAAGGTATGCTCCCACCCTAAACTCACAAGGCTTCCCGCGCACGAGGCCTCGTTTTTTTTCTTATATTCGCGCACCTGAAATTGAACCTAGCTGAACCTTAGCGA
>JAQCBJ010000054.1 GCA_027621555.1 Bacteroidota bacterium
GATGAGCTTGTTGGCCTCCTTCATGCGCTTGATCACGACGCGAAGCGGCTTGCCCGCCTCATCGAGTTGGAAGCGCACTTCCTCGGTGTTGAAGTCGATGCCACCGCGCTTGAATCGCTTGTCGCGCAGCTTGCTGGCGAGGTCGCCAAGCACCCTCAGTTCTTCCGCGCGATCGCCCTGCCCGGATTCGAGGCGCTCTTGAGCCTCCTCGTAGGCGAAGCGCCGGTCGGAGTGGATCACTGTCCTCCCAAACCACCTCTTCACGACTTCGGCCTCCTCGGTCATTTCAAAGACCGCGCTGAACGCGAAGCGATCCTCGTGCGGACGAAGGGAGCACAGGTCGTTGGAGAGCACTTCGGGAAGCATGGGGATGGTTCGGTCGACGAGGTACACGCTTGTCGCGCGGTTGATGGCCTCCTGATCAAGCACGGACCCCGGCGTCAAGTAGTGCGTCACGTCCGCGATGTGAACGCCAATTTCCCAGTTCCCGTTTTTGAGCTTTTGCAAGCTCAGGGCGTCGTCGAAGTCTTTGGCGTCTGCGGGATCAATCGTCATGGTGAGGATGTCCCTGAAGTCCCGGCGTCGGGCCACCTCGTCCGGGTCCAACCCATGCGGGTTGTCGGGGTCGCTGGGCGCGAATTTTGAAGCCGCTTGATCGACTTCTGGAGGGAAGGCGTAAGGCAGCCCAAACTCCGCAAGGATGGCATGCATCTCCACTTCGTGCTCGCCTTGTTGTCCCAGCACTTGCACCACACGCCCCGTAGGTTGTTCGCGCGGGTCGTCCCATTGTTCCAGTGCCACCAAAACCTTGTCGCCCTCCACGGCACCGCCAAGGAATCGAGCAGGGATGAAAAAATCCGTGTGCAATCGCTGGTCCGCCGGCTTGCCAAAACCATAATCCCGCACGAGAGTGACCGTCACCACGTAATTCTCGCGCTGACGTTGGGTCACACGCTTCACTCGGGGCATGCTCCGCCGACCGCGCTGCCACCATTCCACCTCGACGGTGTCGCCCCAAAAAGCATCCGCCGTTTGGCC
This sequence comes from Bacteroidota bacterium, assembly GCA_027621555.1. Taxonomy (GTDB): domain Bacteria; phylum Bacteroidota; class Bacteroidia; order Flavobacteriales_D; family Sanyastnellaceae; genus UBA11663. The sequence goes on from JAQCBJ010000054.1 coordinate 1,039, forward strand.
TTTGGGGATCCGGATTTCATGACCGTCCGGCATCATCACAAAGCCCGTGCCCATCCGTGAAACCTGAATCGTACCGATGTTGTCCTCGGGATGGGACGATTGCATTTCCGAAGCGGCAAGGGCGAAACGGCCGCGGCCAAGATCCTCCAAGGTGCCCTTCGCCGCCAGCTCGTCCATCAGCGCCATCACGGCACGTCGCACCTCGTGATTGAGGATGCCTAGCGCCCCAGAAACTTGCTTGTGATTCAGCGCCTTTCCTGGCCGCTGTCGAAACACACCCACCACAGATTTGCGCAAATCTGAAGGATTGTCACCCTGCGGGGCTCCATGTTTTCCCCGCTCTCCCTTCCCCCCTCGCTTGGGGTTTTGCCCCACAAACTTCCCGCCGCGTCCGCCGCGGTCTCCTTTCTTGGCCATGCCCCAAAGATGCGGCCTTCTCCCCCGTTTAGGCGTGCATTGAAAATCAAGTTCCCACCAAGGTTATCCCCACGCCTTGGCCGAACTTGCGGGCCATGACCACGCGATTTCTTCCCACGCATTGGCGCGATTACGCTTTGCTCGACGCTGGCAACGGCCAACGCCTGGAGCGGTTTGGCGAATTGACCTTGGTGCGGCCCGACCCGTTTGCACTGTGGGAGCCGGCGGGCGATCCGTCCCTGTGGCGCGACGCCGACGCGACCTTTGAGCCCACAGGACGCACGCACGGCAAATGGCGCTCCGCGCCCGGCACCCCTCGAAAATGGCCGTTGCGGTACCGTTCCGAAGCACTCGATTTGGCCTTTGAACTGGAGATGACCCAATTCAAGCACGTCGGGCTCTTCCCTGAGCAGGCGGACAACTGGGAATTCATCGCGGCCAACCTCGGCGAAGGTCAACGGTTCCTCAACTTGTTCGCGTACACGGGCGGCGCCAGCCTCGCCGCACGCCAAGTCGGGGCGGACGTCGTCCACTGCGACGCCATCCGTCAAGTCGTCGACTGGACACGCCAAAACATGGAACGCAGCGGCCTAGACGGCATCCGGTGGGTGGTCGAGGACGCCCTCAAGTTCGCCCGTCGCGAGGCCAAACGAGGCAACACCTACCACGGCATCGTCCTCGACCCCCCCACCTGGGGACTGGGCCCCAAGGGGGAGAAGTGGAAACTCGAGGACCAACTTCTCGAGCTCATCGACGTCGTGGCCACCCTCGTGGCGCCCGGCGGCTTCGTCGTCATGAACACGTACAGCGGCATCCCGCCCAGCGCCCTCGAAACCATGTGGGCCCTCGCCCTCCCCGGCGCCACGATCCAGTCCGGCGAACTGTGCCTACGCACCGAACTCGGCCACGACCTTTCGACCGGTTCCCTCGTTCGCGTCACGCGCCCGTAACCACGTTATTTTTGCAGCATGGCACAGGAAAGCGTAATGCTGGGGCTGAAGCTGCCCACCGACCCGCGTTGGGTGAAACTCGTGGAAGAGAACATTTCTGAGATCCTCACCGACCACGCCTGGTGCGAGCAAAAAGCCGCCTCCAACGCCATCAGCACCATCGTGCGCTACCCGGACCTCACAGACATGGTCGAAGAGTTGACCGCGATTGCGCAGGAGGAGATGGAACATTTTGGGATGGTGCTTGAGAAAATCAAGGCCCGCGGCTTCACCCTGAGCCATGAGCGTAAGGACGATTACGTCGGCCAGCTCTCCAAGTTCATCAAGCGTGGTGGCTCGCGTGAAGGCCAAATCGTCGACCGCCTTCTCTTTGCTGCCATGATCGAGGCTCGTTCATGCGAGCGTTTCAAAATGCTCTCCGAGCGCATCAGCGACCCGGACCTCGCCGAATTTTACCGCGAGCTCATGATCAGCGAGGCGGGCCACTACACCACTTTCCTGAAGCTCGCCCGGAAATACGGCGGCAGCATCGACGTGGACGCGCGCTGGAAGGAGTGCCTCGACTTCGAGGCGGCCATCATTCAGAATTACGGCAAAAAAGAATCCATCCACGGCTGACGCCGCGTTCTGATCAGGGCTTCGCGTTGTCGGCCTTCCCCAGCGTCAAGCGTCCCCCGACGTACACCATCCGACCGAAGATCGGCCCGTACACCAGACTGGCGTCCATGTTTTCTTGGAACAATTGCTCGTCTTGGTAGGCCCATTGCGCCGCTGCAATGGGATTCTGCTGCCGGTAGTTCAAGATGTTCTCCACGCCAAGGTAGAGGTCGATGCCAGGGGCAAAGACGCGTGAGATTTGGCCGTTGACCACCACGAAATCGTCCTCGAATTCGCTCGCTGGCCGGTCGTCAACAATCGCGTCAGGACGCGGAATCCGTTGCGGCCCCACCCACTGAACGGTCAGATCGCCCATCCAGTTCGCGCCGCGGTCGTTGGCTTTGGAGCTGTAGCTCCATTGCGTGAACGCGCGGTGCTGAGGGACGTATGGGTCCACAAGTGTCCCCTGCGTCTCGGCACCGTCCCGTTGCGTGGTCGCGTGCACGTAGCGGTACGCGAGGCGCATGTCCACCCGACGGTGCACCGACCATCCGAGCTCGGCCTGGGCCGTCAGCGAGCGCGATTCCCGATCGCCGAGGTTGTAAATGCGCACCGCGTGAGCATCCGCGTCCAGGTCCACAACCGCACGGTTTTGGAATTCGGTCCAATACCCGTCCAGCGCGAAATCTGCATCGCGGTAAAGCAGCTTGAATTTGCTCGTGACGTTGAATCCGGCGTTCCATCCGCGCTCCGGCTCAAGCGGTCCGTCCACGATCCACGTCCGGTTGCTCGCCCAAACCCCCAGCTCCTCCATCAACACGTTGGGCGTCCGAAATCCCGTACCGGCCACCATTTTCAGCGACGTCTGTTCCGTTGCGCTCCACCGTGCATGCACGCGCGGCGTCACAATCGTCCCCCAGAGGTTGTGTTGATCCACCCGCAATCCCGCGACGACCATCCCGCGTGGATTTCCCGTCCAGGTCGTTTCCAAAAACGCTCCAGGAACATGCTCCGTACGGGCCCACGTTTCCGGCGTCGGGTTGGTTTCCGTGGGACCTTCACCCCACGTTCCACGTTCCAGGAAGTCGTCGTAGAGGTAGCTCACCCCCGCACTGAACTGGCGGTCTTCCGACCCCAGAAACCCACTTCGAAGCACGTTCGCTCGGAAGGTGTTTTGCTGCCCATCATATTCCCGGTTCCCAAACCCGTGCCAGTGGTGGTGCGTCGAGGCCGTCCATTGGCTTCCCCAAGACCGGCCTTCCTGACCGGGCAACACATAGCCGACCTTGGCATTGACCTCAGCGCGCTGGATTTCGGTGGTCGCCGCCCAAGGCGTGGCCACAATGTCCCCGGCCACCATCCCACCCTCGCGAACCATGTCTACACCCATGAGGGCAATGTCTGCCCGAAGGCCGCGGTCGCCGATGAAGCGCCACTCGTTCCGCACGACCCCGTCTTTCCGGAGGGGCGTGTCCAGGAACCCGTCTTGGTTGCGGTCGTTGACGCGTTGACCGTACTCGCCGTGCGTCATCAGCACGGTGTCCCAACGTCGGCTCACGCGGTGCTTGCTGACGTGGTTGAACTCCATGCGCCCTGAAGCGCCGTAAAACAAGTTGAGGTGGAAGGGTTCTGCGGAATCGGGGTTGCGGTGGGCGACGTTGATTTGGCCTGTGAAGCTCTCGTAGCCGGACGCCACGGTCCCCACGCCCTTGGAAATGAAGATGCTTTCGATCCACGGGCCTGGGATGAAGCCCATCCCTTGAACCACATTCAATCCACGAGGTCCGGGCAGGTTGTCGACGAGCAACTGCGTGTACTTGCCCGCGAGTCCAAGCATGTGAATCTGCCGCGTTCCCGTCACGGCATCTGTGAAGCTCGCGTCCACCGAAGCGTTGGTCTCGAACGCCTCGCTCAAGTTGCAACACGCCGCTTTGCACAGCTCTTTGCGGCTGAGTTGTTGAATGTTCAAGGGGTTGAGCAGAGACACGCTTTGGGAACGCTCCTCAAACACAACATCCGCAGATTGAAGCAACACCCCTGGCTCCAAGGGCACCTCGAGGAACGACTCACCTTTGTACAGCATATCCACCGTGGTGTAGCCCACCATGCTCACGCGGAGCGTGTCTGGGTTGCGACGCACATCGAGTTGAAAAAACCCAAACGCGTCCGTCACCGCCCCCACCCCACTTCCTTTCCACATCACCGTCGCCCCGGGAAGCGGATCGAAGGTTTCCTTGCCGACGTGTGCTCCAGGCGCGTGGTTGTGTCCCGAATGGTCCTCGGGCGCAAAAACTTTTCCTCGAAGGGTTTTCTGCGCGCTGGCTTCAGGAGACCAACTCGCAAACAGCGCCATGCAAGCGCCGATCAACCACGGGCGCATCAACGGTGATCGTCGTGGTCGTGGTCGTGGTCGTGGCCAGAGCACGACTGATGATCCCGGTACTTGCAGCATCCGTGAATGTTGGCATAGGCCTCGTCCGTGGCCTTGTGCTTCTCCGTGTCATGTCCAATTGCCGTAGCCAGCTTGTGCAAGCTTTCCTCGTTCCACTTCTTCGCCTTGTAGACCACGTGAAGCTTCTTGGTCTCGAGGTTGTAGTCCGCCGCGACGATGCCTTTTTGGTCAAACGCCGCTTCGATGCGGTTCTCGCACATGCCGCACAATCCGGACACGCCAAAGGTCAATTCGGCCTTTTGGGCTTGGGCGGAAACGGCGGTCAACGCCACAACCGCGAGTAAGAGAAAACGGGTCATCATACCCCTAAAGGTACGACAGCCCGTTTCGGTGCGATTCACGTTGTGATTTATTGGCCCGTCACAGAGGCGTTCAGGAAGTCGCGGTTCATGCGCGCGATGTTGGTCAGGTCGATGCCCTTGGGGCATTCCACAGCACATGCGCCTGTGTTGGTGCAGTTGCCAAACCCTTCCTTGTCCATCTGCTCCACCATGCGCGTCACGCGGCGTTTCCGCTCGGGTTGCCCTTGCGGCAAGAGTGCGAACTGGCTCACCTTGGCCGACACGAACAGCATCGCTGAAGCGTTTTTGCACGTCGCCACACACGCCCCGCATCCGATGCAAGTCGCGGCATTGAACGCCTCGTCGGCATCCGCCTTCGGCACGGGAATGGCGTTGGCGTCGAGCGTCTCGCCACTCGTGTTCACCGACACGTAACCGCCCGCTTGGATGATGCGGTCGAACGCGCTTCGGTCCACCGTCAAGTCCTTCACCACCGGGAAGGCCGAGGCGCGCCAAGGCTCAATGGTAATGGTGTCGCCGTCTTTGAAGGAGCGCATGTGCAACTGGCACGTCGTCACACCTCGGCCTGGGCCGTGCGCTTCGCCGTTGATGAACATGGAGCACATCCCGCAGATGCCTTCGCGGCAGTCGTGGTCAAATGCAATGGGTTCACCTCCCTCGCGAATGATCTTGTCGTTGAGGACATCCATCATTTCGAGGAACGACATGTCCCCGGTCACGTCCGACAGCTGGTGCGTGTCGAAATGTCCCTTGTCTTGTGGGCCGTTTTGGCGCCAAACTTTAAGCGTCAGGTTCATCTTCTTCGTTTCTGGGAATTACTTGTAGCTGCGCTGCTTCAGCTCAATGTTTTCATAAACAAGTCCCTCCTTGTGGAGGTTCGCGTCGTTGGGCTTGCCGTTGCATTCCCACGCGCTGACAAACGTGAACTCGTCGTCTCGGCGCAAGGCCTCGCCTTCTTCGGTTTGGTGTTCCTCGCGGAAGTGACCGCCGCAGCTCTCTTCGCGCTCCAAGGCGTCCTTGCACATCAGCTCGCCGAGCTCGAGGAAGTCCGCCACGCGACCGGCCTTGTCCAACTCCGGGTTGTAACCCTTGGCGGAACCTGGCACACGCACGTTGGCGTAAAACTCTTCCCGCAACGCCGCGATGTCAGCAATGGCTTGAGTCAGTCCTTCCTTGTTGCGTGCCATGCCGCAGTTGTCCCACATGATGCGGCCCAAGCGGCGGTGGAAGTCGTCCACGGGGGTCGTGCCGTTGTTGGACACAAACTTGTCGAGTTGCGCCTGAACCGCCTTCTCCGCTTCCACAAATTCAGGCGTGTCGTTGGAAATGGCCCCCGTCCGAATGTCGTCGGCGAGGTAGTCGCCAATGGTGTACGGCAACACGAAGTAGCCGTCCGCCAAACCCTGCATCAGGGCCGAAGCCCCGAGGCGGTTCGCGCCGTGGTCGGAGAAGTTGGCCTCCCCTGCGGCGTACAAACCGGGCACCGTCGTCATCAGGTTGTAGTCCACCCAAAGTCCGCCCATCGTGTAGTGCACAGCGGGGTAAATCTTCATGGGCGTTTCGTACGGGTTGTCGTCCGTGATCTGGCGGTACATGTCAAACAAGTTGCCGTACTTGGCCTTGACCACCGCCTTGCCCAACTCGCGCATCTTGTCGTCGCTGGGGTTCTCCAGACCCATCACGTTCGCTTCGGTTTTTCCGTAGCGCATGATGGCGCTGGCAAAATCGAGGAACACGGCCTCACCCGTGGTGTTCACCCCAAACCCTGCGTCGCAACGTTCCTTCGCTGCACGTGACGCCACGTCGCGCGGCACCAAGTTTCCGAAGGCCGGGTACCGGCGCTCCAAGTAGTAGTCGCGGTCCGCTTCTGGAATGGCCGTCGGCTTCAAAGTGCCTTTGCGCACGGCCTCAGCGTCTTCCGCTTTCGCCGGCACCCAGATGCGTCCGTCGTTCCGCAGAGACTCCGACATCAGGGTCAACTTGCTTTGGTAGTGGCCGCTCACAGGGATGCACGTGGGGTGAATCTGCGTGAAACAGGGGTTCGCCATGAATGCGCCCTTGCGGTGCGCCTTCCAAGCCGCGCTGACGTTCGAACCCATGGCGTTGGTGCTCAAGAAGAACACGTTGCCGTAGCCCCCGGTCGCAAGTACGACGGCGTGCGCGCTGTGACGTTCGAGGTCTCCCGTGACAAGGTTGCGGGCGATGATGCCTCGGGCCTTGCCGTCGACAATCACCACGTCCATCATCTCGTGACGGTTGTACATCTTCACCTTGCCCTTCGAAATCTGCCGGCTCAAGGCAGAATACGCGCCGAGAAGCAATTGCTGTCCCGTTTGGCCCTTGGCGTAAAAGGTGCGGCTGACCTGCACCCCTCCAAACGAGCGGTTGTCCAACAAACCACCGTACTCACGAGCGAAAGGAACCCCCTGCGCCACGCATTGGTCGATGATGCTGGTGCTGACTTCGGCCAAGCGGTGCACGTTGGCTTCGCGGCTCCGGTAGTCGCCACCCTTGATGGTGTCGTAGAACAAACGGTAGACCGAATCCCCGTCGTTTTGGTAGTTCTTGGCCGCGTTGATGCCACCTTGAGCGGCGATGGAGTGCGCACGACGCGGGCTGTCCTGGAAGCAGAACGCCTTCACGTTGTAGCCCATCTCCGCCAACGAGGCGGCTGCCGAGCTGCCCGCCAATCCCGTGCCCACCACAATGACGTCGATGAGACGCTTGTTGGCCGGGTTGACCAGGCGAATGTTGTTCTTGTATTGGGTCCACTTGTCGGCCAAGGGACCTCCGGGGATCTTGGAATCGAGCATGGTCTTAGGCTTGGGTCAGGAACAGGTACAAGGGAATCGAAGCAAACGCGGCAGGGACAAGCACTGCAAAGGCTTGGCCTGCACGCTCAATCCACGGTGTGTAGGTCTCGTGGCGCACGCCCATCGACTGGAAGGCGCTGGAGAAGCCGTGCCACAAGTGGAAGCCAAGGGCAAACATGCCCAGGACATACAGCCCCGCTGCCGCTGCCGCCATGCTGTTGATGGCCGGGTCAAAAAAGTTCATCACCACGGTGTGCAGGTCTTTCAACTCGACCCCATTCACGGTTTGAGTGGGCATCGCCTTGTCGAAGTGCATCTTCCACCAGAAGTTCTGCATGTGCGTCACGATGAACACCAGCACGATGGTGCCGAGGACCGCCATGTTGCGGCTGCTCCAACCCGCGTTGGCAGAACCCTTCTCCACCGCATAGCGCGCGGGACGAGCCTTGCGGTTCTGAAGCGTTAACACCACGCCGTCCACCACGTGAAACAGCACGCTGGCGTAGGTGAGGTAGCTGAGCACCTTCACCAACGGGAAGGTGGTCATGAACAAGGCGTATTCGTTGAACGCCGTTTGGCCTTCGACGCCGGGGATGAACAACTGCAAGTTGCCGAGCAGGTGGCCGACGAGAAACAGGCAAAGAAAAAGGCCTGTCAGGGCCATCGCGTACTTCTTCGCGAGCGAAGATTTCAGGATTCCGGAAGAGCTCATGCGTCGCATTAAATGAGTTGCTCAAAGCTACGCCGACTCGGACGGCCCACCAAGTAGAACGGTTCTAACGTGAAGGGCCAAGGGGATGAAAAGGGGAAGGCCCGTAATGAGCCCTCCCCGTGCGGTTATGCCGGGTCCGGACGCTTCTCCAGCATGAGCATTTCTCCAGCCACCACTTCCGTGATGTACCGGGTGTGCCCTTC
>JAQCBJ010000011.1 GCA_027621555.1 Bacteroidota bacterium
CTCCACCCTTGCGCGCCAGCTTGGAGAGGCCGGGTATGCCCGCGTTCATTTGGATGACGCGCCGGACGTGGTGGTGATCAACACGTGCAGCGTGACCGACCACGCTGACGCCAAATGCCGCAACGCCGTTCGCCGCGCGATGCAGAGCAATCCGGAAGCTTTCGTGGTGGTGGTGGGCTGCTACGCCCAGCTCAAGCCGGAGGAAATCGCCCAAATCGAAGGTGTGGACCTCGTCCTCGGAGCCGGCGAAAAATTCAACCTCGTGGAGCACCTCGAAGGCGCAAGCAAGGGCGAAGAAGCCCGAGCCTTGGCGGGAGAAATCAAAGAAGTACGCGATTTCGTGCCGGGCTTTTCAAGCGGAGACCGAACGCGCACGTTTTTGAAAGTCCAGGACGGGTGCAACTACTTCTGCGCGTTTTGCACGATTCCCCTTGCGCGAGGCAGGTCGCGCAGCGCCTCCGTAGCCGACACCGTGCGCGAGGCTCAAAAGGCCGTCGAATCTGGTGCCAAGGAAATTGTCCTGACAGGTGTGAACATTGGGGATTTTGGAACCGCGCACGGGGAAACGCTTCTGGACCTGATCCAAGCCCTGGACGCCTTGGACGGTGTGGAACGCTACCGCATCTCGTCCATTGAACCCAATCTCCTCACTGACGAGATGATTGAATTTGTCAGCCAATCCCGACGCTTCCAACACCACTTCCACATCCCGCTGCAGTCCGGTTCCGACACCATCCTCTCGGCCATGCGCCGGCGGTACCGCACGGATTTGTACCGGAACCGCATCACGCGCATCCGCGAATTGATGCCGGAGGCGAGCATCGGCGTGGACGTCATTGTGGGCTTTCCCGGCGAAACCGACGAGGACTTCATGACAACTGTTGACTTTATCAAATCGCTTGATATCAGCTATCTGCACGTTTTTACCTACAGCGAACGTCCAAACACGACCGCCCTCCGAATCGACGAGGTAGTTCCCATTCCGGTGAGGAAGGAGCGCAACAAGACGCTGCGCAACTTGAGCCTCAAAGCGCAGCGGGCCCAGTACGAGGCCAACCTAGGCACGACGGCCGACGTGTTGTTCGAGGAGGCGGAAGAGGACGGGCTGCGCATGGGCTACACCTCGAACTACGTACGCGTGGCAGTGCCCTCTTCTGAAGTGGGAGGAAACGTGGTGCGGCCAGTGGCGCTCGAGCGGATTGACCCTTTGGGCTGGGTTCACGGAACCTTGGTGTGACCTGACGTAGCTTCGCAACCATGTACCCCAACCTGTATTTCGCCTTTCTCGACTTGCTCGGTTGGGACCTCCCCGCCCTCAAGCTGATCAACAGTTTTGGGTTTTTCGTGGCTTTGGCCTTTCTCGCCGCCCACGCCTTGCTCAAAGGAGAACTCAAGAGGCTTGCCGCATTGGGGCATTTCCAAGCCCAAACCACCACCGTCACCGTAGGCCTCCCTCCCAACCCAATTGACTTGGGCGTTCAAGCGCTGATGGGCTTTGTCTTGGGCTGGAAGGTGCTGTACTTGGTGGTGAATGCCGGCGACATCTTCCAGGGCCCGGGTTTGCCCCAGGCCCACCTCTTCAGCTCGGAAGGAAACGTCACGTGGGGCATCCTCGCCGCCGTGATTCTGACGGGGTGGCGGTATTGGGAGGTGAATCGCGAGCGCCTTCCGGAACCGAAGAAAATCACCCAAAGCGTCCCGCCAGAAGCGCTTGTGGGCGGCGTCACGGCGGCCGCTGCGATCGGAGGCATCGCAGGCGCCAAGCTCTTTCACCTGCTGGAATACCCCGACGAGTTTGTCGCGTTTTTGAAGTCTCCGAGCCTCAATGCGTTCCTTGGAGGTCTGACCATCTACGGCGGCCTGATCGTCGGTGGGTTGGCGGTCTACCTCTTCGCACGGCGCAACGGGATGAACTTCCTGCGCTTGGCCGACGCCACCGCCCCCGGATTGCTTCTCGCGTACGGCATTGGCCGCATGGGTTGCCAAATCAGCGGCGACGGCGACTGGGGCATCCCCAACCCGCTCCCCAAGCCGGGGTGGTTGTCGTGGGCCCCGGACTGGGTTTGGGCGTACGCCTACCCCAACAACGTCAACGCCGTATACGGACCTCGCAGCGCGGGCTACACCGGCAAACTCATCGACCCCACCGTGCATCCCTGGCCCGCCTTTGAAGGTTACGGCACCTACCTCGACCCTGCGGTGTTCCCTACGCCGATCTACGAAACCACGGCGGCGGTGATTGGGTTTGTCCTTCTTTGGGCGTTTCGGAAGCGCTGGAAAACCCCGGGGAAGGTGTTTGCCGCCTACCTGATGTTCAACGGGTTCGAGCGCTTTTGGGTGGAGAAGATCCGGGTGAACGCCACGTTTGACTTCCTGGGCATGACCATGACCCAAGCCGAATTGATCTCTGTGTGCACGTTTCTCGCGGGAGTGGCCTTGTGGGTTTGGACGAGCAAGCGCTCCGATTCGCACTGACCCGTTCAACGTTTGAGGCGTAGGTTCGTCCAAACCTCAGCATGCATCTCCCCCCCGGGCATTCTTCCGACCGCGATCTCGTCGAGGCCTTGCGCCACCCCGCCTCCCGAGAGCGTGCTTTTCGGGACGTGCTTCGCGCCTGGCAAGCCCCACTTTACGGGCATCTGAGGCGCATGCTCGGGAACCACGAAGACGCGGCGGACGCCATGCAGGACGCCTTCGTGAAGTTCCTCAGGAACATCGACGACTTCCGTGGAGACAGCGCGCTTTACTCGTGGCTCCACACCATCGCCAACCGAACCGCCCTCGATGCCTTGCGGAAGCGGCAACGCGAACGGAACCGCTGGGGCGACGTGAGCTTGGGCCGAGAGGAGCTGTCGAACGAAGGCCCCCTAGATGTCCTCGATCAAGCCGACGACCAAGCTTGGAACGAATGGCATGGTCACGACGCGTGGAACGAAGAATCCGCCCTTCGCGACATGATGGACGCCGTGGCCGCGTTGCCCGACCGGCAGCGCGCGGTGTTTGTCCTTCGCTACTTCGAGGCCATGCCCTACCGCGACATGTCCCAAGCCTTGGGTGTCACCGAGAGCACGCTTAAAGCCTTGTACCACCACGCCAAGTCCAAACTCCGCGCCGCTCTGGCCTCGTAACCGACCTTTTCAACCTTTGGCCCACACCATCGTCCAATCCTCAAATGACCTCCAAGCCCACATCCCGAGAACCCCAGGCCAACCCCAAGTTGACCTCGCGCTGGAACGAGGGCTTCGACGTGCCCGACTCGTTTTGGAAGTCGGCTGAAGAAGCTGCCGTTCAGGGAGCACTTGCCCGCACGGGACGTCGTGTCTCGCTCTACCCTTGGGGCTTGGTTGCCGCGGCATGCTTGGCAGGAGCCGCGCTCCTAGGTACGTGGATGTCGGCTCCCCGCACCCAGCAATGCGTGACGTTTGCCTGCCTCTGGGAATCGCAAGCGGATCTCCCCCTCACGGAGGACGAGCTCGAAGTGCTGGACCACTGGGAATCGGGGTACGACGACGTTTTGTTTGACGCAACTTCCTTTTGATGAAATCCTTCTCCCTCCTCGCCCTGCTCTGCCTGAGCATCTCCTCCACCGTCCTTGCGCAACCCGGCCCACCGCGCGATACCTCGGAGCGCATGGAAGCCCTGCGCATCGCGTTCATGACCGAACGCCTGGCCTTGACGCCTGACGAAAGCAAAGCGTTTTGGCCCATGCATGAGGCTTTTGAAGCCCAAATGGAGGCCCAGCGCGATGCCATGCGCACCCAAAAAGACAACTTCGACGCTTCAAACGCCTCCGACGCCGAGCTTCAGAAGTTCGTGCACGACCTCGCCGAACAACGCAAAAGCATGGTGGACCTGGAGTCCGACCACCTGCTCGAAGTCGCCGAATTGCTCGGCGCCGAGCGTGCATTGAAGTTGCCTGAAATGAAGCGCGAATTGGCTCGGAACATCCGCGAACGAATGGATGCGACCAATCGCAAAGGCCCTCCCGGACCCCGTCAAGGCCATTCGCCACGAAGCACGCGGCGTCCCCGAATGCAGTAAACCCGCCTCAGCCCTCGGTGGGCTGAAACGTCAGGCAAACGCCGTTGATGCAGTACCGCGTACCTGTTTCCGTGGGGCCATCCGGAAAGACGTGACCGAGGTGGCTGTCGCATCCCGAGCAACGCACCTCGATGCGCACCATGCCGTGAGACCGGTCGACGATTTGGGTGATGTTCGCTTCAGGGGCTTCGCGATCGAAGCTGGGCCAACCGCATTCCGCATTGAATTTGGAAGGGCTTTCAAAGAGTTCCTTGCCGCAGCCCTTGCAGGTGTAGACTCCGTCTCGCCACTCGGCGTTGAGCTCGCTGGTGTGGGGGCGCTCCGTGCCGTTTTCACGCAGGACACGGTGTTCCTCTTCGGTCAAGTGCGACCTCCACTCTTCGGCGGAGCGATTCATGAGGGCTTGTTGCCGCCTCCGGATTGAGGACCGCGCCCTCCTGGCTTGCCTTTACGGCGGAAGTTGCGCTTCCCCCCTCCTGAATTCCCTGAACCTCCCGGTCCTCCTGAACCGCCCGAGCGTCCAGGACCACCCGAATTTCGACCGTCTCGGCGCCCCCCTTGTCCGCGACCTCCACCTTGGCCTCGGTCACGACCGCCACCCCCACCGCGTGAGCCTGACGACTTGGGGTCGTAGTCGGGAGCCGCACCGAGGGCGTCGGGGACTTTGAGTTTAGGCACTTCTTTTTCGATGAGTTTCTCAATCTTCCCAAACCGACGCATGTCGTCGGGTGTCACCAAGGTGATGGCCTCTCCTTTGCGCTCGGCACGGGCAGTCCGCCCAATTCGGTGCACGTAATCCTCTTCGTTGGGCGGCACGTCGTAGTTCACGACGAGCTCGATGCTGTCGATGTCGATGCCTCGTGACACCACGTCCGTGGCGACGAGGATGGGGAGCTTTTGTTGGCGGAAAGCCAACATCACTTCCTCGCGTTCCGATTGTTCGAGGTCGCTGGACATGCGGCCGCAGTTGATGCCGGCCTTGCGAAGGGCGCGGACCACTTGACCCACCGTCCGCTTGCGCGAGGTGAAGACGATGCCGCTCTTGACGTTGCGCTCCTTCAGCACGTCGACCAGCACCGCATCTTTCTGGTGGTCGAACAGCACATACGCCCCTTGCTTCACTTTCGCGGCCGGCTTGCTCAGCGCGAGCTGCACGGTCACCGGGTCTCTCAACAGGTCATGCGCCAACGTCCGCATTCGGTCCGGCATGGTGGCGGAAAAGAGCAGGGTTTGGCGTTCCTTCCGACAGTGCGAGGCAATCCGCATGATGTCTTGGTGAAAGCCCATGTCCAGCATGCGATCCGCTTCGTCAAGGATGAGCACCTCAAGGGACGACAAATCCACATAGCCCAACGTCAGGTGGGACAACATCCGTCCTGGGGTCACGACGATGATGTCAGCCCCTTGCGTCAGGGCCGTTTTTTCCTGGGCAAATTCCTTTCCCGTGCCGCCTCCGTAGATGGCGAGCGACGTGATGCCTGTGTAGTAGGCAAAACCCTGGGCCGCTTGGTCGATCTGGATGGCCAACTCGCGGGTCGGCACAACAATCAAGGCCTTGACCTTGCCGTCGTTGGGCGTGTCCATGATTCGGTCCATGGTCGGCAACAAAAACGCAGCGGTCTTGCCGGTTCCCGTTTGGGCGATTCCAAGGATGTCCTTTTTCTTCAGTGCATGAGGAATGGCCTCTCCTTGAATCGGGGTGGCCGTCTCAAAGCCCATGGACCAAAGGCCGTCTTCAATGTCTGGGTGCAAATCGAGCTCGTCAAACCGAACTCGCTTCTCGGCGGGCTTTTCGCCCGCGCCTTCCGCGTGTTGTTCTTCCACGTCTCGAAAGTACGGCGGAATCGCTCGCCCTTCGCGTATGTTTGTTTTTCACGGGTTTTCCCAAGCGTTGAATGTTATGAGTCACCTGTCCCACGTCCAAAAGGCGAGCCACAACCTCCTTGCCGCTTTGCTCGCAAGCCTTCTAAGCTTGGGACACCTTGGAGCCACCCACCTTGTCGGCGGAGACTTTGACTACGTCCATCTCGGTGGGGACCAATACCAAATCACACTCAAGGTCTACCGCGACTGCAGCCCCGCCAACGAGAACGAAACGCCATTCGACAACGACCTCGCCATTGGCTTGTGGAACGGCTCGGGAATCATCACCGACGCGGATGTGGTGACCATTACCAATGAGTGCTTCAACGCTCCAACGGTGTCGAAGATCACGGCAGTCTGCACCTCTTCAGGGCCCCATAAAAGACAACCTTTCGCGCCTTTCCAACGTTAACCTGTGTGCGCACGTACTTTGTGGCGTCCACTGAGATGGTTGAAATCAAACTTCAAGGTGCCTTGAAAAAGGTCATTCACCGTGTATTTGCTGTGTTGGTCGCAGGTTTGTGGTGCAGCACCAGCTGGGCCACGCACCTCGTGGGTGGTGAGATTTTCTATACTCATCTTGGTGGAAATCAATATTTGATCACGCTCAAAGTCTACCGCGACTGCAGCCCCGCCAACGCGAACGAAACGCCATTCGACCCTGAAGTCAACATCGGGCTTTGGGATGGAACTGGCAACTTGCAAGAAAACGATGTCATTGACATTGCACTGAGTCAATCCAACATCGATGAAATTGAACCTGAACTGGGAAATCCATGCGGCACTCCGCCTCCCGAATTGTGCGTTGAGCAAGCCATCTACACCAAGGTGGTCACCCTCCCGCCTACTCCATATGGTTGGGACATCATCTGGCAACGGTGCTGTCGAAACCCGACGACTTCCAACCTCCAAATGATCAACGGCTTCGCTCCTGGAGCGACCTTGATTTCACACATCCCAGGGACAAACCTAGGTCCTGATTCTCACGAAAACAGTTCTCCTGTGTTCCAAGGAATCCCTCCGGTCGCGGTATGCGCAAATCTCCCTTTCAACTGGGACCATCACGCCACGGACCCGGACGGAGACGACCTGGTTTATTCCTTTTGCGCTCCTCAAAATGGTGGCGGCCCAGACAATCAGCCGCAAAATGGCCCGAACACCCCGGTTCCGAACCCTCCGTCCTTACCGCCCTACAACAGTGTCCCCTACACCAATGGGTTTAGTGCCACATATCCTATGCCTGCAAACCCGGCCATGGAGATTGATCCCAACACCGGGATCATCACTGGGATGCCGACCGCCGTTGGACAGTACGCCATTGGCATCTGCGTGTCGGAATACCGAGACGGTGAATTGCTCAGCACCACCATGCGTGACTTTCAATTCAATGTCACACTTTGCGACCCCAACATTCAATCGGTGGTGGCTGACCAAACAGCCGCGCAGTTCTGCATCGGAGAGACCATCACTCTGGACAACAACTCCGTCAACGGTTCGAGCTACGAATGGGACTTCGGGGTTCCCGGCATCACCACAGATGTGAGCACCGCCTTCGAACCTACGTACACGTGGCCGGAACCGGGGGACTACACCGTGACGTTGGTGGTCAATCCTGGTTGGCCTTGTGCCGACACCTCTCAGGTCCTGTACCAGGTGTACCAGCCGCTGGACCCCGTGATCGTTGTGGATGGCTTCAGCTGCGAGGACGGCGAAGAGGTCTTTGACTTTGTGGTGGAAGGCAACATCGACGGAAGCGCGACCCTGCTTTGGGACTTTGGCATCGGGAGCCCGACCCTCGCGGACATTCCCAATCCCGGGGGCATTTCGTTTGGCAACGCCGAGAACTGGGACGCCACCGTGACCGTCAACAACCACGGATGCACGTCGGACGCGGATTTCAGTTGGACGGCACCACCTGACCCGGTGGCTGTGGTGGAGGATCAATACCAGTTCTGCACGGGGTTGACCTTCGACTTCACCAACCTGTCTTCCAACGCGGACGCCTTTGTTTGGGACTTCGGGGACGGCGTGGGCGGAGTCCCCTCGGGTTCAAGCACCGACCCCAACCCGTCCTACACCTTCCCAGACACGGGCATTTACACCATCTCGCTGACCGCAGCAGCCAACTTCACCTGCCCCGATGTAGCGACCGCTGAAGTGGAGATCCAATTCTTGCTCGAACCTCAATTCGACGTTCCAGACCCCGATTGCTTCAACGACCACTTTTTCACCTTCAGCGGCGTGGCTTCCAGCGACGAAAACACGGTGTACGAGTGGGATTTTGGAGGCACTACCGCGTTTGAAAGCGTGCAAGGTGAAAACGTCATGGGATTGATGTACGCTGAGCCTGGGACTTACGACGTGAGCCTCACCGCAAGTGTGCCTGGACTCACGGGATGCGTTCAAGCCTTTACGGAACAAGTGACGGCCATCGCCGAGCCAACCATCGATTTCCAGGCTGGACCGTGGACGGGATGCCCTCCGCATTCGGTCAGCTTCACCAACATGAGCACCACGGAGACGGCAACAACGTACACGTGGCATTTTGGGGACGGCAGCACGTCCAACGCCGTCAGCACGAGCCACATGTACATGTCCCCCGGTGTCTACCCCATCACGTTGGAAATGGAGACCGGCGGCTATTGCGTCCGCTCTCTGGAATTGGATGCGGCCCAAATGGTGGAAATTTTGCCGGTCCCCATGTCCGCAATCGACGTGACCCCCAACGAGGTGGACATTTTGAATCCCATGGTTTGGGTGGAATACCTGGGAGATCAAGATGTGGACTGTTTCTACAGTTTTGGTGACGGTGGAGGACTCGAGGGGTGCAACGTCGAATACATGTATTCCGACGGAGGCACGTTCACCATCACCCAAACCGTGGTCAACGAATTTGGATGCGCGAACACTGCAGAAGGTCAGGTCAGCGTAAGTGGCTCGGTGTTCTACGCCCCGACGGCCTTCACTCCGGATGGGGACGGCCTCAACGACGTCTGGCTTCCCGTGGTTCGGGGGGTGTCGTCGTACACCTTGCGCATCACGAACCGCTGGGGCGAATTGGTGTTTGAGACCGACAACCCCGAGGAACCGTGGTTGGGACAAAAGGGAGCGGACGGGCAGCACTTCTGCCCCAACGGCGTGTACTTGTATCAAGTGGTGTACGTGGACCAAATAGGCTACCCACGTGTGGCCGAAGGGCATGTGCACATCGCCCGCTGACGCGGTTTGGCGAGAATTTACCTACCTTAAGCGCCAGGATAATTGCATCATGTCGAGCTACGAGAACCAAGACGAATTGTATTCCCGGCCTGTTCGGGCTGGGAAGCGCACCTACTTCTTTGACGTCAAAGCCACCCGCGGCAAAGACCTGTACATGACCATCACGGAGAGCAAGCGGCGGTTTGACGATCACGGCAACGTGAGCTACTCCAAGCACAAAATCTTCTTGTACCGGGAGGACTTCGAGAAGTTTGAAGAAGGGTTCTTGGATGCGGTGGACAAGATTGCCGAGTTGATGGAGTCCGGAGAATTTCGGGACCCCATGGCAGAGCGCGCGGCGCAAGAGCAAGAGCAAGAGCAAGACAGCCAGGAGGAGTCGGCACCTGCCGCCGAAAGCGGAGCGCCGAGCGAGGACGACATCGCCTTCGACGACCTCTGATTCCTTGATAAAGGACGGGGTGAGTGTGAAAAACTCGCTCCTTTGTGCCCCGTTGCACGCAGTACCTTCGTTCAAACGCGGAAACTGCAGCAATCATGGGCAAAATCATCGCCGTAGCGAACCAAAAAGGTGGGGTTGGAAAAACGACCACCGCCATCAACTTGGGGGCCTGTTTGGGCGTCCTTGAATTCAAAACGTTGTTGGTGGACCTCGACCCGCAAGCGAATGCCTCCAGCGGTGTGGGCGTCGACCCACGAATGGTCTTGAACGGCAGCTACGAAGTGATTTCCGGCGAGGTCGACCTGCGCGACGCCATCGTGCCGTCCTCCTCCCCCAACTTGGACATTCTGCCCACGAATTTGGACTTGGTCGGGGCCGAGATCGAGCTCGTGCATGCAGAGCAGCGGGAACGGAAACTGCGGACGGCGCTGGAGGCGGTTCGGGACGACTACGACTTCATCGTCTTGGATTGCTCACCGAGCCTCGGTTTGTTGACCTTGAATGCTTTGACGGCCGCGGACAGCGTGATGATTCCCGTGCAGTGCGAGTACTTCGCGCTGGAGGGGTTGGGCAAGCTGCTCAACACCGTGAAAATTGTGCAGAATCAACTCAACCCTTCGCTCGAAGTGGAAGGCATCCTGTTGACGATGTACGACACGCGGTTGCGCTTGGCGAACCAGGTCGTGGAAGAGGTGCGGACGCACTTCCAGGATTTGGTGTTGCAGACGGTCATTCACCGCAACACGCGTTTGGGCGAAGCTCCAAGCCACGGCGAAAGCATCATCCTGCACGACGCGACTTGCAAAGGATCCATCAACTACCTGAACCTCGCGCGTGAGCTGTTGCAGAAGAACAACATGACCCACATCCGGACGGAGGACAAATACCTTCAGTCATGACCAAGCCCAAGGGCCTCGGTCGCGGTCTGGATGCACTTCTGGGAGGGGCGCCTGCGCCCAAACCGGCACCGCATCCCGACGAGGTGCGCGACTTTCCTTCGCGTTCTGGAAGGGAGGTCAACGCGGTTCTACTGGTTGCGGTGGCCGACATCGAAGCCAACCCCAACCAGCCACGGCGAGAATTCGATGAGCACGGCCTGCGTGATCTCGCCGAGAGCATCGAGGCTCACGGCATCATCCAACCCATCACGTTGCGGAAGGTCCGGGCTTCGAAATTCCAGATCATCTCCGGCGAGCGTCGCTTTCGGGCCGCACAGCGTGTGGGATTGACAGAATTGCCCGCCTACGTTCGCGAGGCGGACGACCGGGCGTTGCTCGAGATGGCGTTGGTGGAGAACATCCAGCGCGAAGACCTCAACCCGCTCGAAGTGAGCATGTCGTTTCAGCACCTCATGGAAGAGTGTGGCATGACGCAGGATGTGTTGTCCCAGCGCGTCGGCATGGCGCGTTCCTCGGTGGCGAATTACTTGCGGATGCTGGAGTTGCCCGAGCGGCTGCAGGACATGCTGCGCGCCGGGGAGTTGAGTTTGGGCCACGCCAAAGCACTTGCGGGCGCAAAGGGTCCAGACGCCCGGTACACGCAGGTGGCCTTGGCGGAAAAAGCCGTCGCCGAAGGCGTCAGCGTTCGCGAATTGGAGCGGTGGGTGAAGCAAGGAGGTTGCAAACCTCAGCCCGCTGCGAAGCCCAGCGCCGCAGATGCGCCCCTCACCGAAGATGAGATCCAAGCGCTGGACAGCCTGCGCCTCAAATTGAGCGGCACCAACGCCAAGCTCGCCTTGAAACGTCAGCCGCAAGGCGGAGGCCAGCTGACGCTGAAGTACGCGTCGTTGGAGGAACTCGAGGCCGTGCTGGCCAAATTGGGATTGGACTAAGGCCCCATGAAAAAGTCCGCGTGGTGGCTTGTGCTGACGCTGGCTTCGTGGCACCTCGCCGCGCAAAGCGACCTTGCTCCGCAGGACAGCACCGCCCTTCGCGTGAAGCGCGTCACCGTCTGGGCAGCATGCCTCCCGGGATCAGGCCAAATCATGAATCGCCAAGCATGGAAGGTCCCGGTGGTTTGGGGCGGGCTGGGGTACGCGGTTTGGGCGACGGCAGACAACGCGCGCGAGATGCGCGCCAGCATCGACGACTTGATTGCCGTGACGGACGACGACCCAGCCACCGTTCCGGTGCTCACGGACGGGGCTGGCAATTTCTTCTCGGAAGCTCAGTTGGAAGATCGGGCCCTGTTTTACCGTCGCAACCGCGATTTGAGCGTGCTGGGCTTTTTGATTGGCCACGGGCTCCAAATCCTCGACGCCAACACCGGCGCCATGCTTCGGGGCTTAGACACGTCCGACCAATTGTCGGCTCGTCTGGGCACGACATGGGGCGTCCCCACCGTTCACTTGACTTGGAACCTCACCGCAAGACGCCATGAACCCTGAACTCCCCCGCCCCTCCGACCTCCCTCCGTTGCTCGTGGTAGGCGCCGGCAAACTCGGCACCGCCGTGGCCGAAGCATGGGAGCTTCAGGGCGGAACGGTTGCAAGCCGCATCTCCGCGGGCCAAGAATGGCAGCCAGAAGGTCTCGTGTTCGAGGCCACGGCGCCGGAAGCGGCCCTGGACAACCTCCTTCGATGCACGGACGCGCGTGTGCCCGTTGTGACTGGAACCACGGGATGGCTCGACCGACTCGGAGAGCTAAAAGGCCGCTTGGAAGCGGCAAACAGCACTGCGTTCTACAGCACCAACTTCAGCCCCGGAGTGCACGCCCTGAACCTCATCGCCGAACACGCCGCAGGCATCATGAGCCAACTCGAAGGCTACACGGCGCACGTCCGCGAGGTGCATCACATTCACAAGAAGGATGCGCCGAGCGGGACAGCGCTCACGCTGAAACATCACGTGCAGCAAGGAGGCTGGACGCCGCCGCTGGACATTGAAAGCGTCCGGGAGGGCGAAGTCGTGGGTTTGCATGCTTTGGCGTGGGACTCTGCGCACGATTCCGTTGTTTTGCACCACGAAGCCAAATCGCGACTCGGGTTTGCAGAAGGCGCTGTCTGGGCATTGCGCTGGACGTGCAGGCGGCACCGGGAGGAAGCGTTTGGACTGTACACCATGACTGATCTCTTTACCGCATGAACCTCATTCCTTGGATCTTGTTGCTTTTGGCCGTCCTGCTTCAGCTCGCGACGTTGCCCGTGTTGATTGCACGCAAAGACGCCGACGCCGCAACGTGGAAAGGCGCGGTGCCCGGCTTGCACTTTTTCAGCTGGCTGGAATTGATCCAACGCCCCTGGTATTGGGCCCTCTTTCTTTTGGTGCCAGGGATCAACCTGCTCATGTTGACCGTCATGCACGTCGAATTGGGCTTGGCCTTTGGGCGCAGAAGCACCAAGGACCAATGGATCATGGGAGCGCTTCCTTGGTGGGGACTCTGGGAATTGCGGCAAGGCAGCGACGTTTGGGTCGGCAAACGCGATTGGTCCAAGACGCGCAAATCCACCGCACGAGAATGGAGCGAAGCCTTGATTTGGGCCACCGTGGTCGCGGGGTCGTTGCGCATGCTGACGTTTGAGCCCTTCACCATCCCGACCCCGTCGATGGAAGGCAGCATGCTGGTGGGCGACTATTTGCTTGTGTCCAAAACCTCCTACGGAGCCAAACTCCCCCGCACGCCCTTTTCCATGCCGTTCGTGCACAACGCGCTTCCCGGTTCCCTGACGCCGAGCTACACGGATTGGTTCTCCCTTCCCAACCTTCGGCTGCCGGGGTGGCGGGACGTGGAACGTTACGACGCCGTGGTGTTCAGCTTCCCCCACGGCGACACGGTGTACGTAGACCCCAACCTCGTCGGACACGACTACTACGCCTTGTTGCGTCGCGAAGGCATTCGCCGTGCAGGCGGTGACGTCCAAACCTTCGCGCTCGACCCTGAGCGCTATTTGGCCGACGCACGCAAACAAGCGGCAAAAAACCCGGGGCTACGCGCTCGACCCGTTGACAAAATGGAGAACTACGTGAAGCGATGCGTGGCCTTGCCGGGTGAAACCGTCAGCGTCGTGGAAGGACAATTGCACATCGATGGCGAGCCCGTGATCAACCCTGAAGGCTTGCAGATGGAGTACCGCGTGGTGTTCGCCACGCAGGCCGAGGCTCAGGTTGCCTTCCGCAAACTCGGATTGACCAAACTGGATTTGGGCCCCGTGAGTGCCATTCCAGAAGGGCTGGCCGCGGTCATGGCGCTGACCGAAAAAGAGGCTGCAGCGATGTCTGCACTTGCCAGCAGCGTCGAACCCATGAGCAACGCGCACCGACGCGGACGGCTGGAGATGTTCCCCAACGTTTGGGACGAGGAATTCAACCAGTGGGATCCGGACAACTTTGGCCCCGTGATGCTCCCTAAAAAGGGCGTGACGGTGAAACTCACCCCGCGAAACCTCCACCTGTACCGGCGCTGGATCACCGCCTACGAAGACCACACACTCGAAGAGCGCGCCAACGGTGAGGTCGTGCTAGACGGCGAGATCGTGGACGAATACACCTTCGGCATGGACGGCTATTGGATGATGGGCGACAACCGTCACCGGTCCGCCGACAGCCGCATGTGGGGATTTGTGCCGGAAGATCACATCGTGGGGCGCGCGTCGTTCATCTGGTTCAGCAAGCAGAACGAAGCCCAACACGGCGAATCCAAAATTCGCTGGGACCGCATGATGACGTCGGTGAAGTGATTGGCGTCCATGGATGCCCCTGCCCTCCTGCCCGCAGCCACGTTCCCACCTTTGGCCTGGTTTCAGATCGCAAGGCGAACAGGCTCGCAGGTGTGCCTGCATGAGAACTACGTCAAGCAGAGCCTTCGAAACCGGATCGCCCTGGTGGACGCGCAGGGCGCCACCCATTTAACCTTGCCCGTGCATCGTCGTTCGGCAGAAACGCGGAGCGTCCAAGACGTGCGATTCACAAACGCTGCGAAGCCCGACTTGCTGTTGAAAAGCTTGCGCACCAATTGCGGAAGCACCCCGTACTTCGAGCATTTCTTCCCAGAGGTGGAGGATTGGGCTCACGCCCACTTGCAGCCCGGGTTGCCTTGGCTGGACGCGGCGCTCGCGTCTTCAAGATGGGCCTGCCATGCCTTGGGATGGCCGCACCCTGAGGTTTCCCAAGCCTACCAAAAAGGGGACGGCTGGGACGATTGGCGCCCCAAGGCGCGTTGGTCGAATCTGCCTGCAACGCGCTACCCACAGGTCTTCGAAGACCGGCTTGGATTTGTGGCGGGACGGTCGATTTTGGACGTGCTTTTTCACCTCGGACCGGAAGCTCCCTCCCTACCTTCGCCCCATGGAAACTCCGACCCTGCACCGCACCGCCCTGCATGAAGCTCACGTCGAAGCAGGGGCCAAAATGGTCCCCTTCGCCGGATTCGAAATGCCCGTGCAATACGCCGGACTTCAGCTCGAACACGAGGCTGTTCGTTCCAAGTGCGGCATGTTTGACGTCAGCCACATGGGGGAGTTCTTTGTGGAAGGGCCAGATGCACTTGCTTTGGTTCAGTGGGTCAGCAGCAACGACGCCGCCAAGCTGGTCGACGGCAAGGTCCAATACGCATGCATGCCCAACGGCAAGGGTGGCATCGTGGACGACATGCTCGTTTACCGGTTCGCGGAGGACAAGTACATGCTCGTGGTCAACGCGAGCAACCGCGAGAAGGACTGGCAGTGGATTCAAGACCAAATCGCCGAGCGCGCCCTCAACGTCCAACTTCGCGACGACAGCGACAGCTATGCACTCCTCGCGGTTCAGGGTCCCCAGGCCGACGACCTCGTGGCCCAACTCAAGCCTGAGCGCGCCGACGGCAACGACTGGCACAACTTGACCTACTACACGTTCACACAAGCCTCCCTCTTGGGCCACGAGGTGATCATCTCCGCCACAGGATACACCGGCGCTGGAGGCGTGGAAATTTACATGCCACTCGACGCCGCCGAGCCGGTGTGGAACGCGCTGCTCGAATTGAGCGTTCCGCCATGCGGCCTCGGCGCCCGGGACACCCTTCGCATGGAAATGGGGTTCTGCTTGTACGGGAACGACATTGACGACACTACATCTCCCCTCGCCGCAGGCCTAGGGTGGATCACGAAGTTCAGCAAGGACTTCGTGGACCGGCCGCGACTCGAAGCCGAAAAGGCCGCCGGCCCCTCTTCCAAGTTGGTGGGGCTGCTGATGGACGAACGAGGAATCCCACGTCACGGGTATGACGTGTGCAACCTCGAAGGCCGCGTGGTCGGCAAGGTCACCAGCGGCACGATGTCGCCTTCATTAGGCCAAGGGATTGGAATGGCGTATCTTGAGGCATCGCTTGCGACAGAAGGCACGCCATTGAAAGTGCAGATCCGAAACAAAACGGTCTCCTGCCACGTGGTCCGTTTTCCGTTCTACAAAGGGTGATTCCTTCGCAAGCGTCGGGCAGACAATGACCTGCCACGTGAAGAAAACCGGAGCATGAACCGAATCGAAGTTTGTTTTTCCCCTGGGGAATACCACCTGTACGAAGCTGATTTTCAACTGGTCGTCGTTTTAGACGTCCTTCGCGCAACGTCCGCCATTTGCACGGCTATGGAATACGGCTTGAAGGAAATCATCCCTGTGGCTTCCGTGGAAGAAGCGCGCAAACTTCAATCCGAGGGATACTTGGCCGCGGCCGAGCGCGGAGGCCAAATTGTCGAGGGCTTCGACATGGGCAACTCCCCCTTTAGCTACATGGAGCCCGCCCTCAAAGGAAAGTCTGTCGTCCTCACGACCACCAACGGCACCAAGGCCATCAACATGGCCAAGGACAAAGAGACTGTGGTGATCGGCTCCTTGAACAACCTAGACGCCTTGTGCCATTGGCTGATTCGCCAGCGCCGTGACATTTTGGTCTTGGGTTCCGGATGGAAAGACAAATTCAACCTCGAGGACACCATCTGCGCGGGCGCCATTGCCGACAAGTGCCTCAAATCTGGCCGTTTCTTCGCCGATGAAGACAGCACGGTGGCGGCCAAATTCATCTACCGCTCAGCACGCGACAACATGTTCGCCTTCCTCAAGGCATCTTCCCATCGGCGCCGGCTGCGCAAGCTCAATTTGAACGAAGACGTGAAGTATTGCCTGACGCCCAACAATTGCTCGGCGATTCCCGTCCTTGAAAACGGTTCTTTGGTTCGCATGAATCAAGAGACCGTTGAAGCCGCAACCCTCTAACACCGTCGTCGTCCTTCTGACCCTGTTTTCGGGGCTGATTTGCGTCTTAGGGTCGTGGGGATTCATGCCCCACCGTGGGTTGCATGCCAAAGCGTGGACGCTCCTTCCATTTCAGATGCGCCACGCTTGGGGAAACGATCCTCAACCCCTGCTCAATTGGGCGACTGCCGCGGATTCACGGAAACACACCGATTCGCTTGAGGCCCCGCGGCATTACTTGGACTTCGATGATCTCCGTCATGAAGGGATGGACGTTTGGGGGCTTCCCTGGCCTCTTGCCAAGCAGTCCATGACACGAGGAGATTCGACCGCGAATTCTCGGAGGTTTGGGGTGCTTCCTTGGCAACTCGAATGGAGTTACCGACGCCTTGTCCTGGCGATGGCTCCGTCCGACAGCTCGGCCCCGGACTTGCTACGGGTGCAGCGTGCGGCGGCCGACCTAGGGCATTACCTCTCCGACGCCCACGTGCCGCTTCACACTTCAGGGAACTACGACGGACAGCGAACCAACCAACGAGGCATCCACGCCCTTTGGGAAACGCGTGCCTTGGAATGGATGATGCTCACGGAACGCCGAGCCTGCCCTCCTTGCGTTCTCGAGGAACTTTCCCCCTACGACCCAACTTGGACGCCTTGGGAAATCATCCAGGAAAGCCATGCGATGGTGCCCGAGGTCCTGGCCGCTCACCTCGAATGGGACAGCTTGTGCCAGGAGCGCGGCATGGGCTTCCAACGACGGGGCCGGACCATGCACCTTGCCCCGACGCCAGAAGCCCTGGACCTTTGGGACAGCCTCACATCTCGATCCACTTGGCCCAGGCATTGCCTTGCGGCGGAGCGCGTCGCTCTCGCCTGGCACGCGGCATGGATGGATGCGGAACAGCCTGTGTTGTCAAGTCCCAGGGAACAGACGGTCTGGCAGCGGTTGAAATCGTACCTTCCTCTCCAATGACACCCGACCTGGACATCTGGATTCTTGATCCGTTTCATGCAGGCTCGCACGCCGCGTGGTCTCAGGGGTTGGCTCGGGCACTCGAAGAAGAAGGTCACCGCGTGACCCTACACACCCTGCCGGGCAGGCATTGGAAGTGGCGCATGCACGGTGCCGCTGCCACATGGGCTCCATTGATGGCCGACCATGCCGCCCCAGATGTGGTGGTGACAACCGACCTGTGCGATGTGGCGCAGCTTCGCGGCCTGATGCCTCGATCGTGGAGCCAGGTCCGCGTGGTGACAATGTTTCACGAGAACCAATTGACGTTTCCGTGGAGCCCTGACGATCCCGATTCGGAAAACGGCCGGGACAACACGTACGCCTACCTCAACATCAGCTCGTGCTTGGCCTCGGATCGAATTTGGTTCAACTCTACGCATCACAAGGAAGCCTTTTTGGGAGCTGCAGAACGTTGGATGAAGTGCATGCCTAAACCACACCTTCCCAAGCTCACCCAGCAACTGAGCGACAAAAGCGAAGTGAGGCATTTGGGATTGAACATTGGCACGTGGCGCTGTCCTCCGGAAGCCTCGACCGACTTGAAACATGTGGACGTTCCCCTCGTGTTGTGGAATCACAGGTGGTCCTGGGACAAGGGAACGGATGCCTGGATGGCCTTTGTGAACGAGGTGATTGACCGAGACCTTCCTGCGGAATTCGTCGTGCTCGGAGCTTCGTTTGGACGGCAACCCGAGGGTTGGGAGGCGATGAGGGAGCGCATGGGCAGCAGGTGCCTGCACTGGGGTTTTGCCGATTCCCAAGAAGAGTACCAATCCTGGTTGTGGCGCGCCCACCTCGCCCCCATCCATCCCCATCAAGAGTATTTTGGGTTGTCGGTTGTGGAAGCCATGCGATGCAGGACGTTGCCTTGGGTTCCGTCTACACATGCCTACACAGACACGATGCCACAGGGCCATCGTTTCATGCCTGCTGCAAGTTGGGCAGCAGGCATCCAAGAACAGGTCTGGAAAACGTGGCCCCTCGGGTTGGACCGATACGAACAACAGGCCCTCAAATTCGCTTGGGACCAACAAGGCCCCCTCGCCTCCGAGGCCTTGCGCCGCGCCCTGGCGTGATCGCTACGACGGGGCAGCAATCAAACCCAGTTCGTCCATGCGGGCTTCCATTCCACTCGGTGGGCGACAAGGTCGACCAGTCTTCGCATCGACAAACACGAGGACGACTTCCCCCACCACCAGCAGGTCGTCTTCGTGGCGCACTTCGCAACGCAATTGCAACTTGCTCGACGGGGGTGCCGTGATGTGGGTGTGCACCTCCAGAAGTTGATCGTAGCGGGCGGGCTTCTTGTAGGTCAAATTCAATTGAACAACGGGCAGAAGTGTCCCGGCTTTTTCCAATTCAGCATACACCCAACCCGCGTCTCGCAGCATCTCGACACGGGCGGCCTCCAAATACGCAGCATACGTGCCGTGATACACCATGTCCATCCGATCGGTGTCTGCGTAGCGCACACGGAGCGTGTGAATGTGTTTGACTTGACCCTCGATGTTTTGAAACTGTGGCATGCAGCAAAGATGCTTTGCCTCAACGACGAATGCTCCGTCAATTTTTCCTCTATTTTTCGACTTTACGGCGAACCAAAGGGGTTAACTCATTGGCCTTGCGAGAGTCAGCCCACGCTCACTTGAAGGGATTCCCGAACAATGCGTTGAAACATAATTTTCCTGAGCCCAACACCGCTGTCCGACTTGTCAGAATTCGTCAAAAATCAAGGGGTGAGAAATTTTTTTTTGAGAAAGTTTCTCCGAACATTCGCAGTGTCATTGATGACCCCCTCTTTTGGATGATCCCAGGCGATCTTCGGCCATCGTGACTGCACTTTTTAGTTCAACCTCTCACCTGATTCCACATGAACCTCGACCACGCGAGCGTCTGGGCAAAATGCCTGTCTGTCATTGAAGACAACATCAGCGCCCAAGCGTTCAAAACGTGGTTCGCTCCCATCAAACCTGTCAAGTTGGATGGCCATGTGTTGACGATCCAGGTCCCTTCTCAGTTCTTTTACGAGTGGCTCGAAGAGCACTACGTGTCCCTGCTGCGCAAAACGGTGCGGAAAGAACTGGGTCCGGACGCTCGCTTGGAGTACAGCATCATCATGGAGCACATCCATGAAGGAGCCTCCAGCAGCCCTTACACCGTCAACATGCCCACGACGGAAGTTCGCGCGACGCGAAATGCTGAAGTGGCCATGCCCATTGTAGGAGAACCCGCTCCCATCAAAAACCCGTTTGTGATCCCAGGACTTCGGAAGCTCAACATTGACTCCAACCTGAATCCCAACTACGCGTTTGACAGCTTCATTGAAGGCGAGTGCAACCGCCTTGCACGCAGCGCTGGATTCGCTGTGGCCAACAAGCCCGGTGGAACGGCCTTCAACCCCCTCCTCATTTACGGTGGGGTTGGCCTTGGAAAGACTCACTTGGCCCACGCCATTGGCCTCGAGATCAAGAACCGTCAACCGGACAAGACGGTCTTGTACGTGAGCTCAGAGCGATTCACGCACCAATTCATTGACGCTGTGCGCAACAACACCGTCAACGATTTCAGCCACTTCTACCAGATGATGGACGTGCTGATCATCGACGACGTGCAGTTCTTCAGCGGCAAAGAGAAAACCCAAGATGTGTTCTTCCACATCTTCAACCACCTGCACCAGACGGGCAAGCAGATTGTGTTGACGTCGGACAAACCGCCCGTGGAGATGCAAGGCATGGAGCAGCGCCTCCTCTCCCGCTTCAAGTGGGGATTGAGTGCTGACCTCCAAGTTCCATCGCTCGAAACGCGCATGGCCATCTTGGAGAAAAAGATGTACGCCGACGGCATTGAATTGCCTCGTGAAGTCATCGAGTACCTCGCTTACAGCATCACGACCAACGTGCGTGAATTGGAAGGCGCCTTGATTTCTCTCGTCGCGCAAGCAAGCTTGAACCGCAAGGCCATCACCTTGGATTTGGCCAAGCACATGATTGACAAGTTTGTCAAGAACACCGCACGCGAAGTCAGCATCGACTACATCCAAAAGGTGGTCTGCGACTACTTCGATTTGCCCATCGAGCTTCTTAAAAGCAAGACGCGCAAGCGCGAGATTGTGCAGGCACGTCAAATCTCCATGTACTTCGCCAAGAAGATGACCAAGTCTTCGCTTGCAAACATCGGATTGCACTGCGGAGGCAAGGACCACGCGACCGTGCTCCACGCTTGCCGCACGGTGAACAACCTCAGCGAAACCGACAAGCACTTCCGGAAGTACTTGGAGGATTTGGAAAAGAAGTTGGCCATTCACTGAGCCAACGCGATTCACAACGCAACGAAAAAGAGGCCTCCTTCGGGAGGTCTTTTTTTGTGTCCCCAATTCGATGGGATTGACAAACCCAGATGCGAAGTTTGTGCCAACCTATCGACACTCATGTCTGCTACCCCTACCCGTGTTTTGGCCGTATGCCTCGGCAACATTTGCCGCTCACCCATGGCCGAGGGCGTATTACGTCACCACATCCAAACAAACGGCCTTCGCATCAAAGTCGACTCTGCCGGAACGAACGGCTACCACAACGGAGAAGCGCCTGACCGTCGAGCCCAGCAAGAAATGCGAAGACACGGCATCGACATCAGCAAACAAGTCTCTCGGCAAATTGCTCGCAAAGACTTCGACGACTTTGACCTGATTTTGGTGATGGACGAGTCGAATCTTCAAGACGTCACTGCGTTGGCGGGCGACCGCGAAGACTGGGTCGACAAAATCCACCTGTTCTTGGAGGAAGACAACGTGCCCGACCCCTACTACGGAGGCGCCGACGGATTTGCCCACGTTTACGAACTCGTGGATGAGGCCGCGGCAGATTGGGTCCGACGGTGGAAGTCCGGGGTGCTGGCGTAAGCGGCGATCGACGTTGAACCGGTGCTTAAAGCGGCACCACTTCCACGTCGAAACGAACCGGGCTTCTTGGCGGAATGTCTGCAGATGGAATGCCCGTTTCTCCGAATGCCCAATTCGAAGTCGACCAAATGCTAAGCGTACTGGCGGCAGGGATTTGGGCCAAGGCCTTTTCCAAGGCAGGAACCAATTGATCCGGGGTGCCTACAGGCCATTCCAGGTCCGTTTCAGTTTCACGCCCTCCCATCACTGAGGACGTTCGAATGCGCAGGAGCGCCACATCCCCCATGTTGAGCGGAGCCTGCCTCGTCGAATGCACCGTCACGAAGAGCCCCTCCGACAACTTCTCGGGTCGAGCCGAAGCGTCCCGCTCCAGCATGAAGGATTCCAACCAAGGGAGTTCAGACACTTCGCCTCGCATCACGCTCCTTGCCCACGCCGTGTCGCGAATGGACCGACGCTGGTTCACTTCGAGGTGAACAGGGGTGTAGGGCGGAATCTCCCCGGGCACTCCACGCACGCCGAAGGCCGAAACCGACGGCGACCACACCTCCACGTCTTGGCGGTGGCCTACGTGTTTGGCCGCCTCGTGAAAAGCCTGTGGAACGGCATCGCGGTCCACGGTGAATTCATCCTCGCCAACGGACAAGGAGTCGCCGTCGAGCGACCGCGCGACCCACGACCACACGACCAGGTCACCCCCCTTGGGCTGCCAATCGCGCTGGGTGGGCTCCTGAAGGGCGTTGGAGGTTTTGGCCAAACGCACACCTCCCGCAAGGACTTGCGCATCCACCCCCATGACGCGGAGGGCCGAGTCGATGGCGACACACTCCTCGTTGAAACGCTGGGCATTGAACTTCACCAGGGCCTTGCGCTCTTGGCGCTGGGCGTCCTCGAGGGAGGGCAAGGTCAGGGATTTGGGCTGGGGCTCCACGCAACTGAACAGCAAGGTGCCTGCCATCAGGGCAACCCAACGCACGCTGGGACCGCTTGTTGCCATCAGTCGTCGTATTGCAAGTCGTTGGACCACGAAGGAATCAATTCCACCATGCGAGACACCACGCTGTCCAGGGATTCCCCTTCGCACGCGCCGCCCGCAGCGTTGTGGTGCCCCCCGCCGTTGAAATGCGCCGCCGCCACGTCGCGCACGCTGAAGGTGCCGCGGGAGCGCAGGCTCAACTTGACGCGGTCGACATCTTCTTTGATGAACGCGGCAAAGTTGATGCCTTCAATGGCGAGTGCGCGGTTGACAAGGCCCTCGGTGTCCCCTTTTTGGGCGTTGTAGCGCTGCAACTCTTCCTGGCTCAGGCTGATGATTGCGCTGCGATGCTTGGGGAACACCTGAAGTTTTTGGCTGAGCGCGTAGGCCGTGAGCTGAACCTGATCCAATCGGCAGGCATCGTAGACCAAACTGTGGATCCGGCTGTGGTCCATGCCCGTCTGCAACAACGCTGCCGCCATGTGGTGGCTCGAGGGCTGAACGCTGGCGAAGCGGAAACTCCCCGTGTCGGTGATGAGTCCGCAGTACAGGCACGCCGCCATGTCTGACGTCAACAACGAGGACTCGCCCCATGCTCCCATCAAGCGGTAGATGAGTTCGCAGGTGCTGCCCGACGTTGGGTCCGACACCGTCACATCGGCGAAGGAGTCGGGTTCTTGGTGATGGTCGACCATCACCACGAGCGATTCAGACCTCGCCGATGCCGCTTCAACCGCCTCCGACAAGCCGCCTGCGCGGGATGGCGCGTTGTAATCGAGGCAAAAAAGCACCTCCGCCTTCGACACCAATTCATTTGCTCGATCTGGTTCGGTGTCGTGAAACACCACCCCAGAATGCCCTGGCATCCAATGCAGGAATTTGGCATAGGCATCAGGCATCACCACCTTGGACGCCACCCCCATGCCTTGCAAGAGATGCTGAAGGGCCAACGACGAGCCGATGGCGTCGCCGTCCGGGGAACGGTGGGACGTGATGACCACAAGCCCGCCGTCCTTCACTCGGGCCTTCAGCTGCAAAACCTCCTCGCGGGCAAACACATCTTCCATAAGGGCAAGATACATTTGCACCATGGCGAGCCGAAGACTTTGGAAGGTGAAAGCATTCACAACACGTGTCAACAACCGTGGGCAACGTTGGGTTGGAACTGCCTTGACATCCGTCTTGTGCTTGATGATCTCGGCCGCAGGCGTGCACGACTTTCATTTCACCCGAACAGACGTCCGGTGGAATCCCGACACGCAAACCGTCCAAACCACCGTCCGCGTGTTTACCGACGACCTCGAACTCGCCCTTCGAAACCACCACGGTTTAGGCGAGGAAGTCAAAATCTGGCTGGGCGACGAGAGCGAATGGGCCTTGGCCGATTCCTCCATTCACGCTTGGCTCCAAGCTCACTTGAACGTCGCTTTGGGCGGGTCGCCTGTGCAGTGGACTTGGGTCGGCAAGGAAGTGGAACTCGACGTCAGCTACCTCTACTTGGAATCGCAGCCTTTGGCCAACCACTCCGCCCTGTGGCGTGCTTCCAATTCGTTGTTGTTTGCGGAATTCAACGACCAAGTGAACGAGATTCACCTGCACGACGTTGGGGCCGACGGGGTCAAGGTGGAGCGCCGTGAGATGTTGAATGCGGAATGGCCGTCCTTCGAATGGGACAGCTCCACCCCTGCTGACTCCGGAAGCGATGAGTGAATTGAACACCAAAGCGGAACGCGTGGCGTGGGTGATGGACGAACTGGAGTCTCTGTATCCCGAGACGCCCGTGCCGCTGGATCACACGGACCCGTACACCTTGCTCGTGGCCGTGCTGCTCTCGGCGCAATGCACCGACGCGCGGGTCAACACCGTGACGCCCGAGCTGTTCGCGCTCGCCGACAACCCGCGCGCGATGATGCGGCAGCCCGTCGACGCGATCCGCGACATCATTCGTCCGTGCGGCCTTTCCCCACGGAAAAGCGCCGCCATCTCCGAACTCAGCCGCATCCTCGTCGAGCAGCACGGCGGCGACGTGCCGCAGGATTTCGAGGCCCTCGAGGCCCTGCCGGGCGTGGGGCACAAAACCGCCTCGGTGGTGATGAGCCAGGCGTTTGACGTTCCAGCCTTCCCCGTCGACACCCACATCCACCGCCTGATGCACCGTTGGAATTTTTCGAACGGAAAATCCGTGGAGCAGACCGAGCGCGACGCCAAGCGCCTGTTCCCCGAGGACCGGTGGAACAAATTGCACCTGCAAATCATCTTCTACGGGCGCGAGTACAGCCCGGCGCGAGGATGGTCGCTGGAGAAAGATTACATCTCGGCCCGAATTGGGCGCAAGAGTTTGTGGAAGGGCGCCTCGGATTACCCGAGCAAATAAGCCTTCAATGCCCCGTAAGTGGGCGGGATGACCGTGGCTTCCTTGGTTTTGGACAGGCATTCCGCAAGGTGCGCGGGGATTTCCGGCGTGAGGCCTGTCGCCTGCTCAACGACTTCCCCAAACTTGGCAGGGTGTGCCGTGGCCAGCACAACGCCAGGCACGTCCGGGTTTCGATGCGCCATCAGGCCCGCGTACCCCACGGCGGTGTGGGGGCACATGACGTAGCCCGTGCGGTCCGCCACGTCCTTCATGATGCGTTGCGTTCCGGCGTCGTCCAAGGTGGTGCCCTTGACAGCGGCCCGCATCGCTGCGAGATCGTGGCCAAAGAGCGCTTCAAGGCGCGGACGGTTGGAGGGGTCGCCCACGTCCATGGCGTTGCTCAGGGTCGCGACCGACGGCCGGGCTACGAAATCCGAACCGTTCAAGAAGGCGTTGAGGCCGTCGTTGGCGTTGGTGGCAGCGATGAAGCCGGCGTGGGGCATGCCCATTTGGGCTGCGAGAACCCCGGCCGCCAAGTTCCCCACGTTGCCTGACGGAACGCTGAACTGAACGGGCTGACCCAGCATGTAGGTCGCCCATGCGTAGTAGATGCTCTGCGGCATCCATCGGGCGATGTTGATGCTGTTGGCCGACGTCAGCGGGCGCTGGGACTGGAGGTCCTTGTCAAGGAACGCGGCTTTGACCATGGCTTGGCAATCGTCAAACGCCCCTTCCACCTCGAGTGCCTTGATGTTGGCCCCGGCAGTGGTGAGCTGCTGCTCTTGGATTTTGCTGATTCGGCCTTGCGGGTACAAGATGACGACGTCGATGTTGGGCACATTCAAAAAGCCCTGCGCCACCGCACTTCCCGTGTCTCCACTCGTGGCCACAAGGATGGTCAAGCGCTTGTCGCTCACCCTTCCAAGGACGCGCGACAAGAAGCGCGCGCCCACGTCCTTGAAGGCGTGGGTCGGTCCGTGGAAAAGCTCCAACGCGTAGACGTTGTCCTCGACTTCATGGAGGTCCAACGGGAAGTTGAGCACGTCCTTGAGGAGGTCGGTCAACTCGGCTTCCGTCAAGATGGGAGTCGCCAAAGGAGCCATCATCGACGCTCCCAAATGCCACGGTTGCAGGTCGTCGTCGGACAACCAAAACGCCTCGGGCAACTGCGGGATGCGCTCCGGGTAGTACAATCCCTTGTCAGGAGCCAAGCCCTCGATCACCGCTTGGGCGAAGTCGCGTTGGATGCTGGGGTCCGTCAGGCTACGATACAACATGGGCTCCTTGGGTCGAAAGTTGAGTCAAATGAAGGTGATGGTCCAACGCGTGGGCGTTCATGACGTGCGCAAGCGAAGCGGCCACGTCGGAGGCCTCTTCCGCGTTTCGGCACACCCAAAAGCTGCTCGGACCGCTCCCGCTGATGCCGCCTGCGCGGGCTCCGGCGGCGCGGGCTGCTGTTTGGCATTCCGCCCAATGCGGCATCAGCGCCGCCCGATGAGGTCCCACGAGCAAATCCTCCAGCGCGTACATCGCCTCGAGTTCATTGCCGGCGTGCAAGTCGTGCACAAGGCGGCCCAGCCACGCGGCTTGGTGAACGGCGTCACTCAACGGAACCTGCGCGGGCAAAACGGCCCGTGACTCCGCCGTCTTGATGACCACCTGCGGATGCAAAATCACCATGTGCCAGCTCGACGGCACGGGCAGGGCGCACACCTTGCCCGAAGGGTCGATCAAGGTCATACCACCCAACAAGGCGGGTGCGACGTTGTCGGCATGCCGAGCACCGCTGGCCACCTCCTCGCCATCCAAGGCGAACGGCAGCAATTCGTCGCGTCGCATGCCCGCCTCCGTCAAGGCATCCACCCCCACCACGGCCGCCACGGCTGACGCCGCGCTCGAACCGATCCCGCTTCCGGGCAGAATGCTCTTCGTAACGGTGATTTCCACGCCAAAGGGGTCGCCCAACGCACGGAGCAACGACGCGGCCGCTTTGCCGGCCACGTTGGCGTCCACGTCGAGGGGCAAGTGGGTGCCCGGACCGTTCACCAAGTGAATGCCAGGTTCCGCCACACGCTTGAACTCCATGAATTCGCCGGGCGCCGCGAGCGCACAGCCCAAGGAATCAAACCCGGCGTTCAGGTTGGCCACCGTCGCAGGGGCCCAAACTCGACACGATTCCATCGTCCGCATGGCGCACAAGTTAACGGGTAGCGGCGAAGCGTATGATGTCCGCAAACACACCCATGGCCGTGACGTCGGCGCCGGCTCCTGCCCCTTGAACAATCAACGGGCGAGCGGCGTAGCGATCGGTTTTCAGCATGACGACGTTGTCGGAGCCTTGAAGCTGGCAGAACGGGTGCTCGGGGGGAAGGCTTTGCAACCCTACGCGTGCTGTCGGGTTTCCGCTCGCGTCCAATTCAAAGGTCGCGACGTACCGGAGCTGAAGCCCCTCCGCCGCGGCGGCCGCGAGCTTCGCCTGCATGCCTTCCTCGGCCGTGGGGAGCGCGTCCAAGAAATCCTGAACGCTGCCCTCCATCAATTCAGCGGGAAGGAATCCAGGGTTGTCCACGTCCGCCATTTCCATGGCAAAACCCGCTTCGCGCGCCAAAATCAAGATCTTCCGCTGCACGTCCACTCCGCTCAAGTCGATGCGCGGGTCGGGTTCGGTGTAGCCTGCGTCCATCGCTCCCTGCACGGCGTCCACAAATCCGCAGTCCGGGCCAAACGTGCTGAACAAGAAATTCAGGGTGCCGGACAGCACCGCGTCAATGCGGTGCACCCGGTCGCCGCTTTGGACGAGGTGCTCGATGGTGTCGATGACCGGGAGGCCCGCCCCGACGTTGGTCTCGTAACGGTACTGGGTGTTCTTCGCCAGGGCCAACGCGTTGAGCCGATCGTAGCGCTGCTGGGCGTCCGCCGCGCTGATTTTGTTCGACGCGACCACGCCAATGGAAGCACCGAGCACGGCTTCGTAGGTGCCGGCGACGTCCGCGCTCGCGGTGTTGTCCACGAACAGGGCGTTTTCCAGGTTCAGGTCTTGCATGGCCGCCACGAAGTCTTCGAGCGAGCCAGGCTGGCCGTCGCGGTCGAGGACGTTCCGCCAATCGGCGAGGTCGATGCCGGCCTCGTTCAGGACGTGCTTGCGGGAATTCGCGAGCCCCACCACTTGCAAATCAATGCTACGGGTGGCGAGAAGGTCGTCGTGGGCGTCGCGGATTTGGTCAATCAACGTTCCTCCCACGTTCCCCACCCCCATGCAGAACAGGTGAATGCGGCGGATTTCGCGCTCGAACAACGTGCTGTGCAGCGCGCGAAGCGCCTTGGACACGTCCTTCTTGCGGATGACGATGCTGATGTTGCGCTCCGTCGACCCTTGCGCGATGGCGTAGATGTTGATGCCGTTTTTGCCGAGGCTGTCAAACGCGCGTCCTGAAAGCCCCGTTTGGTGATGCATGGCGTCGCCCACCAAGGCCAAAATGCTCAGCCCCCGCTCCACCCGGAACGGCTCCACCTTTCCCACCTTCACGTCGCTCTCGAATTCTTCGTTCAGGGCTTCGAGTGCCTGATCAACTTCGGATTCCTGCACGGCCACGGTGATGCTGTGCTCGGACGAGCCCTGGGTGATCAACACGACGTTGACCTGGCGCATCGACAAGGCCATGAACATGCGGCGGGAGTACCCCGGGATGCCGACCATGCCGCCCCCGACCAACGTCACGAGCGCCATGCCGTCGATGGACGAGACGCCCCGCACTCCCGTGCCGGGATCGGGGTTCGCGCTGACGGTGGTGCCTTTCGCCTCTGTGTCAAACGTGCTGCGGATGACCAGCGGGATGCCGGCCTCGCGCAAAGGAAGCAGGGTTGGCGGGTAGATGACCTTCGCCCCAAAGTGGCAAAGCTCCATCGCCTCCTCGTAGCTCATGCTGTCGATGATTCGGGCGGAAGGCACCACGCGCGGGTCGGCCGTCAGCATTCCCGGCACGTCCGTGCTTTTCTCCATGTGCGCGGCGCCGAGCATGCTCGCCACCAGCGAGGCGGTCAAGTCGCTGCCGCCCCGTCCCAGCGTGGTCACTTCGCCGTGCCCGTCGCGCCCGACAAAGCCTTCCATCACCACGACCTGTTGGGCACCGAGGTCGGCCAAGGCGGCCGCAAGGCGCTTGCTCATTTCCGGCCGATCGACGGTGGCCGCACCGTAGTGGTCGTCGGTGGCCACAATGTCGAGGGCCGACAAGCGTCCGACGTCGAAGCCGCGCTGCACAAGGAGCGCATGAACGATGGGGACGCTCAACCGCTCCCCCATGCTCACCAACGCGTCGCGCGTGTGTTCGCTGAACTCGTGCAGAAGCTGCAAGCCCTCGCACAACGAGCGCACAAACCCAAACCCGTCCTCCACTTCCGCCTTGACCGCATCCGCAAGCGGGCCGGTCAACAAGGCGTCGCAGGCGTCGAGGTGGCGTTGGCGTAGGTCGGAGACGACGGTGTGCCACGCGGGGTCCTCGGCGCGGGCGAGCAGGCCGGCGCGAATGAGCGCGTCGGTGGTGCCGCCCATGGCGGACAGAACCACGAATTTGGGCACCTCTTTCCGCGCCCACAAGACGTCAGCCACCTGCGACATCGCTGCCGCGTTGACCAACGAACTTCCTCCAAATTTGATGACTTCCATGGTGTGCTTTGTGAGTTCAGTCAAGTCCGTTCCTTGAATTTACGGAACAAACGCGACATGGCCTCGACGCACGCCGTGGAACATTGCCTGGCGCGGGTTGGCCTGAGCTTACTCTCCTTCCGGACCAAACTTCGAGATCACCTCCATGGAGACCCCGGTGTTGGAGAACCCGCCGTCGTGGAACAGGTTCTGCATCGTGACGTAGCGCGTCAAGTCGCTGAACAGCGTGATGCAGTACTCCGCGCACGATTGCGCGTCCGCGTTGCCCAGCGGCGACATCGCCTCGCTGTAGCTGATGAATTCGTCGAAGCCCTTCACGCCGCTTCCCGCCGTCGTCACCGTGGGCGACTGGCTCACGGTGTTGACACGGATCTTCTTCGCCACGCCGTAGTGGTAGCCAAAGCTGCGCGTGATGCTCTCCAACAACGATTTCGCGTCGGCCATGTCCCCGTAATCTGGGAAGATGCGCTGGGCCGCGATGTACGACAACGCCACCACGCTTCCCCACTCGTTCAACGCGTCGAGCTTCTTCGCCGTCGCAAGCGTCTTGTGCAAGGAAATCGCACTGACGTCGAGTGTCGTCTGCAAGAAGTTGTAGTTGATGTCCGTGTAGTGACGGCCCTTCCGCACGTTGGGGCTCATGCCAATGCTGTGCAATACGAAGTCGACCTTGCCGCCGAAGTGCTCCATGGCGCCTTCAAACAGCTTTTGCAAATCCTCTTCGCTTGTGGCATCTGCGGGGATCACTGGAGCGTCGCCGCAAAGCTTGGCGAGGTTGTGGATTTCGCCCATGCGCATGGCAACAGGCGCGTTCGTCAACACAATTTCAGCGCCCTGTGCGTGGGCTTCCAACGCCACTTTCCAGGCGATGGACATGTCGTTGAGGGCTCCAAAAATGATGCCCTTCTTTCCTTTCAGCAGATCGTGCGCCATGGCTCGAATGTCGTTTTGGTTTGAGCGGCCAAACTACCACCCTCTCTCGACATCCCCCACAACGTCACGCGTCAGTTCTTCACAACCACCCGTGCGTCACTCGGCGTCCTTGACGCAGCGCACCGCAAAACCACCCCCTCTGAATTCATCTTTTCGGAACACTCCTGGATTGTCGTG
Source organism: Bacteroidota bacterium (assembly GCA_027621555.1). Lineage (GTDB taxonomy): Bacteria > Bacteroidota > Bacteroidia > Flavobacteriales_D > Sanyastnellaceae > UBA11663. The sequence goes on from JAQCBJ010000011.1 coordinate 30,741, forward strand.
AGTCAATTGCCGGTAGAATGCCAAACCATCGTTGAAGGTCGTTGAGGTCCAAAAAGCGGCGTACAATCCCAGCCCGTTGCCGTAGCAACAACCCTGACTGTCGCCACCTCTCCCCCCGTGGGGCAAGGCGTTAAACCCCCAAGCATCCAACCCTTCATCGCCAGCAGGCCAGCCTTGCAGGCTTTTCAGTTCTGTTCCCTGAGTATCGCCCCTGTATTGTCCGTAGGCCGTCAACTCGGCTTCTGGAATGCCGATGGATGATTCCATGGCCTGCCAATCCAATTCTGACGAAACATGCCAGCCAGACGGACAAAGCTCCCATTGGGTTGCAGCCGACCACGTGTACAAGGCTCCATATTCTTGGTAATTGGTCGTCGCCATGGCGGAGTGAACATCTTCGCCCTCGTAGCCATAGACCCACGCGGCTTCCGCCGTGGGGTCCGGGATGGCCCCAATGTTCGTATTGGGAGACACGTTTGGCAAGTACCGACAATTTTCAGCGAACCAGCACTGGTCGCCGATTTGGACCGTTGAGTAACTGTAACCGTTGTATTCGACGGGGCAGCCGCACGTCCATTGCAACAAGCATGGGTCGAACCCGTCCACCCCTGCAAGGGAGTTGCTTAGGCCGTTGATCAGGGCCTCTTGGTTGGCTTCCAGGGCGATTTGGCGTTCCAGCAAGATTTGGATGGCTTGCTCCAGGGTCAGCGTGTCCACCATCAACGGGCTCGCTTCGAACACGTTGTCGTATGCCGCAACCGAGAGCAACACGTCGCTCACCGCGACGAACTCGTCGCCGTCAGAGTCTGGGTTGAACGGGTACGTCGGAGGAAGAACGGTTTGGGAGGTGGCCGCCCAAGACGAGCACGCCAACAGGCCAGCTGTGGCCAGGGTCAAAGTCGTTTTCATCACAGCAATGGGATAGAATTAGTCTTTCAGGCAGCGCACGCTTGCACCACATTGGCGTGATCCCAAACCGGGATGCACATCTGGCGCAATGATGAAATTGTCCGTGTCAGAGGCGAACTTGATGCGGTAATGCCATTCAGGGTTCCCAACCGCGTGGGACTGGGTTTGAATCCACGTGTATCCGTCGCGCCATTGAAAAGTGGTCACCCTGATCCCGGCAGGAAGCGCACCAAAGCCAAGTTCATTCGTGGCGCCGACGTTGGGGGAATTCCAAAGTCCGGACCCGTCTGCAAGGTTTCCTGTGGCCTTGAGCTTTCCCCCGGCCACATCATATCCTCCCGCAAATTCTCTTAGTTCATAAGCTTCGTCAATCGTCGGGACATGCCACCCTGAGGGGCACAGGCCTCGGCTTTCGAACACGGCAGACGAATTGTAGAAATACCCAAATGTGGCGAGGTTTTCCTCAGGCGTTCCATCGCCGTAGGTCACCGTCTCTGATGTTCCGAGTCCATAAACCGCACGAGCTCCGTAGAGCGAATCGACCGGAGGCCAATCCCAAAACGCATCCTCAAGAACCATGGGGATGGAGTCGCCGTTGGCGTAGAGTTCCGTGCGGAGGTTTTCAGCGAACCAGCACTGGTCGCCGATTTGGACCGTTGAGTAACTGTAACCGTTGTATTCGACGGGGCAGCCGCACGTCCATTGCAACAAGCACGGGTCGAACCCGTCCACCCCTGCAAGGGAGTTGCTTAGGCCGTTGATCAGGTCTTGTTGATTCTGCTCTTGTCTCTGCAGCAAAATTTGGATGGCTTGCTCCAAGGTCAGCGTGTCCACCATCAAAGGGCTAGCCTGGAATTCGTTGTCGTACGCCGCCACGGAGGACAACACGTCGCTTACGGCCACGAACTCGTCGCCGTCAGAGTCTGGATTGAACGGGTATGTCGGAGGCAGAACGGTTTGGGAGGTGGCCGCCCAAGACGAGCAAGCCAACAGGCCAGCTGTGGCCAGGGTCAAAGTTGTTTTCATCACAGCAATTTGATTGAATCAGTCTTGCACGCAGCGAATGTTGTATCCAAAGTTTTTGTTTCCACACCAATCACTGCACTGAGGGCCAACGATGCCATTTGCGGATCCAAAATTGAGCATCAAAGACCGAGCCTTGTTGGATTCATACTCTGTCGAACTCCAAAACCAGCCGTCCCAGGCGATAAACGAAAGGGCTACATTGCCGCAATTCCCTCCCACCTTGCCAGCAGGTTTTCCATTGAAACCTACTGCATTTGACGCGTCCGAGTTTGGTTGTTGCCAAAGTCCAGTGCCATCAGCAAGAGTCCCAACGGTTTTCAACGCCCCACCAGCAACCTCTTGCCCTCCAACCGCATCAAAAAGGGTCTGAAATTCCGGCATGGCGGGTAGGTGCCAACCCGAGGGACAAACATGTCGATCGTCCACAGCCGCGTACCAATTGTAGAACAGGCCAAATTCATCCACGGGATTGGTCGCGTAAGGGTATGGCCATTCATCATCTGGAATCTCCGTATGACTTGTGGTGTATCCGATTCCATGGTCTGCACAGAAGTCCCAATCCTGAAGTTCCCAATTCTGGGCGATGGAGTCGCCGTTGGCGTAGAGTTCCGTGCGGAGGTTTTCAGCGAACCAGCACTGGTCGCCGATTTGGACCGTTGAGTAGCTGTAGCCGTTGTACTCGACGGGACAACCGCACGTCCATTGCAACAAGCACGGGTCGAACCCGTCCACGCCCGCCAGAGAGTTGCTTAATCCATTAATTAAGGCTGCCTGATTGGCTTCCAAGACGATTTGGCGTTCGAGCAAGATTTGGATGGCTTGCTCCAAGGTCAGCGTGTCCACCATCAACGGGCTCGCTTCGAACACGTTGTCGTATGCCGCAACCGAGAGCAACACGTCGCTCACCGCGACGAACTCGTCGCCGTCAGAGTCTGGATTGAACGGGTACGTCGGAGGCAGAACGGTTTGGGAGGTGGCCGCCCAAGACGAGCAAGCCAACAGGCCAGCTGTGGCCAGGGTCAAAGTTGTTTTCATCACAGCAATTTGATGCCATGAAAATTACATAAGTCCAAACCTGACTTACCCCAATTCAAGCCACAAAAATGCGTTACATCGTGTGACAACCTAGCGTTGCCGAAATGTTCCGGGTTTATTGGAACACCCGCACGTAGTCGACCATCATGGTCTGCGGGAACACCGTCGTCGCGTCGGGATACCCAGGCCAGTTCCCTCCCACCGCGATGTTCATGATGAAGAAGAACGGAGCGTTGAACGGGTAAGGCTGGCCGTTCATTTGGGTGTTGTCGATGCTGTAGTAAGGCTGGTCGTCCATGTACCAAACGATGGAATTCTGCTGCCACTCGATCGAGAATAGGTGAAAGGCATCGCTGAATTTGGCACCTCCGGGCAAAGTGATGCTGCTTCCCGAGTACTGGTGCACACCGAAGTTGGCTCCCCAGTGAGCGGTGCCATGATTGGTGCTCGGCTGGTGGCCCACGACCTCCATGATGTCAATTTCTCCGCATTGAGGCCAGCCCCCTTCCGGGAAGTTGGCACCAAGCATCCAAAGCGCTGGCCAAATGCCCTGCCCCTCGGGGAGCTTCGCGCGGATGTCGATGCGACCAAATTGAAATTCCTGCAAGTCCACAGACTTCATGCGCGCCGAGGTGTAGCCCCCGCCCTCTTCCCGTGCCGTGATGGTCAGGAAGCCATCGGCAACCGAGCTGTTGTTGGGGGAGCTGGTGTAGTTCTGCCACTCGTTGTTGCCCCAACCGCTCGCGCCAAGGTCGTAGGTCCAGTTCGCCGAATTGATGTTGGCTCCTTCGAACTCGTCCGACCAAATCAAGGTCTTGCCGGGGTAGCTGTCCGCACCTTGGTAGCCGTCGCCGTCCGTGCCGCCGCCACCGCCTCCCGTGGAGTCGGAAATCTTCGTGAAGATGTACGTGAAGTATCCTCCGGCAGGGTTGGCGTTGCAGTTGACGTCGTCGGTTTGGGTGTGGATGCGAAGCGTGTTGGCCGTGAGCTCGACAATGTCGTAGCTCATCCCGCCGTCGTTGGTGCCCATGAACGGGCAGCTGCACGCGCCCCCGCTGGGAACCAGGGAGAATTGATCTTCTCCAGAGGTGCCTCCGCCGGGCGTAAAGGTGATGGGCACCCCGCCGCAGTTGTACGCCTGCTCACTGTAGCCGTTGAAGGCGTCAATGATGGTGCCGTTGTAGTCCATGGTGAGCGTGCCGTCCGCGTTGAACGTGTACACGTCGTCGTACTGGGCCGCTTGGAGGCCGTTGAGCGGGCTGGCGAACCAGTCCGTGCTGTACGGGTTGGGACCGACACTCACCGCACCTGCGACGGTGCTGAAGCGCCACGATCCGACGAGCAGCTCGGGAATCAAGCCCGTTCCGCCACACACCCCAAACGCATCGAGGTATTGGCACTCTTCCGTCGGGTTCGCGTCGTAGTTGCAGGCCGTCAGGTCCGTGCAGAGGTCCGTGCTGTCCCAGATGTAGTCCTGATCCGTGTCCACTTCCCCGAACAACCCGAGGATGCCAAGGACGTCGGAAACGCCAATGCTCCAGTCGGGATCAATGTCGGGCTGGTATCCGCAATCGGTTTGGGCCAAGGCGGGAACGGCAAAAACGAATGCGAGGACCGGCGCAAGGAGAAAGGACGCATGCTTCATGGGAGAGGCTTGAAAAATGACGCGGGTCACATTGTCCCGATTCCCTAAAGATACGGCGAGAGAGGAGGCCTTCGACGTCAGCGGTCTGGAAAGACCTTCCCGGGGTTCAGAATTCCCTTGGGGTCGAGCACGTTCTTGATGCCACGCATCACCGCGAGCTGGGCAGGGCTGCAAGCGAGGTCCATGTAGTTTTTTTGGACGTAGCCGATGCCGTGTTCGCCGCTCAAGGTTCCGCCCAAACCCACCACTTCCCCAAAGAGTTCCCGGATCGCGACCGAGAGCGTGTGGTTCCACGTGGCGTCGTCGAGATCGTCCCTGAGGATGTTCACGTGCAGGTTGCCGTCGCCAGCGTGGCCGTAGCACACGGAACGGAAGCCGTGCTCGCACCCGAGGGCTTTCACCTTCCGAAGCAACGCAGGCAACTCACCCCGTGGCACGACGGTATCTTCTTCCTTGTACGTACTCGCGGCCTTGACGGCCTCGCCGACGCGGCGCCGCAAAAACCAAAGCGCGTCCTTCTCCGCCGCGGACTCTGCAAACAGGACCTCCCCCGCCCCGTGCTCTTCCAGCACGGGCAAGATGCGCTCGCACTGCGGCATGAGGTCCTCGGGCGCAAACCCGTCGACTTCGATGAGGAGGTGGGCGGCATCGTCCGGACCAAGCACAGGCTCGTGCACGCCCGTGAAGTGTTGGGCCAGTTCGATGGCGTCGCGTTCCATGAATTCCAGGGCGCTCGGCATGGCTCCGGCCTGAAAGATGGCCGCGACGGCCGCGCACGCAGACTCCGCCGAGATGAACGGCACGAGCATCAGGGCTTGATGACGTGGCAACGGCAACAATTTGAGCGTCGCACGGGTGACGATTCCGAGCGTGCCCTCGCTTCCGACCATGAGCTGGGTGAGGTTGTAGCCCGTCGAGTTCTTCAAGGTGTTGGCTCCCGTTTCCATCACGGTGCCGTCGGCGAGGACCACTTCGAGGTTCAACACCCAGTCCTTGGTGACGCCGTACTTGACCGCACGAGGGCCACCGCTGTTTTCGGCGATGTTGCCGCCGATGGTGCACGTGCCGCGCGACGCAGGGTCAACCGCGTACATGAGGCCGTGTTCTGCGGCGGCGTTGGAGAGTTCCTCGGTGATGACCCCCGGTTCCACCACCGCTTGGTGGTTCACCGTGTCGATCGCGACGATGCGGTTCATGCGACGGAGCGACAACGCGATGCCGCCTTGGACAGGCAGCGCACCGCCGCTGAGGCCCGTTCGAGCGCCTGCTGCTGTGACGGGAACCCCGTGCTGGTGAGCCCAGGCCAGCAACGACGACACCTCCGAAGTCGATTCAGGCTCAACCACGACGTCGGGCACAAAGACCAAATCTTCCGTCTCGTCCGACCCGTTGGCCCTCCGAATGTCCTCCCCCCAATGAATGCGCTCAGGGCTCAACATGGTGGGCAAGTCACGCTGCGCCGCTTCGTGGATATCTTGGGTTGGGGTCGTGAGTTCGTTCGAGGCAGGTTCCATTCGCGTTGCTTTATCTTGGGCGCTTGTCAAAAGTAACCTGACGAACAAACAACCTTTTTCACCTGCGAATGGAACTTATGAAACGAGGAATGGGCTTGGCCTTCACGATGGCCTTGGTCGCCACTTCCGGGGGGAGCTTCGGGCAAGAGGCTGACTTCAGCAACGAGAAGATTTGGGCCAGCGGAACCTACCGCACCGAATACGTGTGGGGCATCCGCTCCATGGCCGACGGCAAACACTACACCACACAGGAATACGACGAGAACGTGGGCTCGTGCATCGTCAAGTGGTCCTACAAAACGGGCAACGTGGTGGACACCTTGCTGACTTCGGACCAAGCCTTCGGGGATGCCCGGGAAACGTTTGGCGGGTACGAATTCAGCAGCGACGAACGCTTCGTGGTGCTGACCACCGCAAGCGAAGGCCTGTACCGTCATTCCTTCTACGCCAACTTTTACGTGTACGACTTCGCGTCCAGCGAAGACGCGCGTCCCATCACGGACTTTGCCAAAGGCAAGCAGCGCCTTGCCCAACTCTCCCCTGCGGGAGACAAAGTGGCCTTCGTGCGTGAGAACAACGTCTTCATCTCCGACCTCGCCACGGGCGCGGAAATTCAGGTGACGACCGACGGTGTGACCAACGCCATCATCAACGGCGCCACGGACTGGGTGTACGAAGAGGAGTTTGGGGACGATCAGGGGTTGTTTTGGAACGGAGACGGTTCGCGTTTGGCCTACCTCAAGTTTGACGAGAGCAACGTCCGAGAATTCCACATGCCCGTGTACGGCTCGCTCTACCCCGACCCCTACACCTTCAAATACCCCAAGGCTGGGGAGGACAACAGCGATGTGAGCGTGCACATCTACAACCTGGCGGAGGACAAGAGTCGTGCCGTGGCCGTGCCCAAATACGCCTACTACATCCCCCGGATCAAGTGGACCAACGATCCCGCGACGTTGTGCGTGTTCAGCATGAACCGACACCAAAACGACCTTCGCTTGCACCTCACGGAGGGAGAATTCCCCAACGACCGCATTGGCACTCGGGAGGTTTTCAAGGAAACGTGCGACACGTACATCGACATCAACGACAACCTTACGTTCCTCTCGGATGGCAACTCGTTTGTGATGACGTCCGAGCGCGACGAGTACAACCACATCTACCAATTCGATTTCGACGGCAAAGCGACGCAACTCACTCAAGGAGAGTGGGATGTGGTGGATGTCCTCGGGTACGACGCAAAGCGAAAGCGCGTGTACTTCACGAGCTCAAAGGAAGGCGCGACACAAAAGCACACCAGCTATGTGGACATGCGCGGACGCATGACGACGCTGGACGGTACCCCTGGCACCCACGCGGACGACTTTTCCAACAGTTTCGACTACAGCATCCACACGCACAGCACGGCCAACACGCCTCCGGTGTTCACGCTTCGAGACCGTAACGGCAAGGTCATTCGCACCTTGAAGGACAACGCGGCATTGCTTGAAACCATGGCCGAGCATGGCGCCGTGGAGAAGGAGTTTTTCACCTTCACGAACGACGCAGGCGTGGAGCTCAACTGCTGGAAGATGCTTCCCCAAGACTTTGACCCCGCCAAGAAATACCCTGTGTACGTGGCCATCTACGGCGGCCCCGGTGCCAACACGGTGACCGACAGCTGGGGAGGTTCAACCTTCCTGTGGCAGCAATACCTCGCCCAAGAGGGATACATCGTGGTGTCTTGCGATCCACGCGGAACCCAATTCCGTGGCCGTGAGTTCGAGCACAGCACCTACCGCGAGCTCGGCAAACTCGAGACCGAAGACTTCATCGACCTCGCGGAGCATCTCGGGACGTGGGACTTTGTGGACGCCGACCGCATTGGCATCCAAGGCTGGAGCTACGGCGGCTTCATGACGCTGCTATGCCTCACCAAAGGCGCCGACGTGTACAACGCTGGAATCAGCGTGGCCCCTGTGACCAACTGGCGCTACTACGACACGATTTACACGGAGCGCTTCATGCGCACGCCTCAAGAGAACGAGCGTGGGTACGACGGAAACAGCCCCGTCAACCACGCGGAAAAACTGGAAGGTGCACTTCTTCTCGTTCACGGCTCAGGGGACGACAACGTGCACTACCAAAACTCCATGGAAATGATCAATGCCCTCGTGGCGGCCAACAAAGACTTCGACTTTTTTGTCTACCCCGACCGCAACCACGGCATTTACGGCGGCAACACCCGGTTGCACCTCTTCAACATGATGATGGACTTCGTCAAGGAGAACTTCTGAGCCGCCCCACACCTGAACAAACAAAACCCTCAAAATACCTGATCTCATGGCCCAATTGAAACTTGCCGCAGGGCATCCTCAAGGCTTGATGACCCTCTTCTTCTCGGAGATGTGGGAGCGTTTCTGCTACTACGGCATGCGCGTGCTCTTGACGTTGTTCCTCGTGAAATCCTTGTTGAAAGGCGATTCTGACGCCGCACTCATCTACGGCGCGTACACCGCGCTCATCTATGCCGCCCCCGTTCTCGGTGGCAAAATGGCCGACCAGTACCTCGGCTACCGCTACGCCATCCTTCTCGGCGCCGTCCTCATGGCCATCGGCGAATTTTTGATGGTGGGAGGCGCCATGGGTGGACCTGACGCCATCGCCTCCAGCGAGATGCTCATGCTCTTCGGCATGGGTGCGTTGATTGTCGGGAACGGCTTCTTCAAGGCGAACATCTCCACCATCGTCGGAAAGCTCTACGAAGACAACGACCCGCGACGCGACTCCGGATTCACCATCTTCTACATCGGCATCAACATCGGTGCGTTGCTCGCAACAACCGTGGTGGCCTTTGTGGGCGAAACGTACGGCTTTGAATACGGCTTTGGCCTTGCGGGCATCGGCATGTTGGCCGGCCTCTTCATCTTCTGGAGCGGTCGCGAAAACTACGCCGCAGCTCCTGGCCTCGACATCACCGAAGCCGGACACAAGCAAGCCGGTCCGCTCAAAGTGTACCAATGGATTTCCGTGGGCTCCCTCGCCCTCATCCCCGCGTGCTACTTCTTGATCAGCCAAAACGACTGGATGACCTACCTCCTCACCGGCCTCTTCGTGCTGGTGGCGGCGTCCCTCATCCGCGCAGGCATCAAGGAAGGCCCGATGTGGCGCGACCGCATGATTGCCCTTGTGATTTTCATGGTGATCAACATCGTGTTTTGGGCGTGCTTCGAGCAGGCCGGCACGTCGCTGACCTTGTTCGCAGACCGCAACGTGAGCCGTGAAATCTTCGGCTGGACGATGCCTGCTTCCATGACGCAGTTCTTCAACCCGGCGTTCATCATCATCTTCGGCTCCATCTTCTCGGTGATGTGGGTGAAGTTGGACCAAATGGGCAAGAACCCCAGCATCCCCATGAAGTTTGCCCTGGGCATCCTCCAACTCGGCGCGGGTTTCTTGGTCACAATCGTCGGCCTGCAATTCGCCTCCGAAGACGCCATGGTGCCGCTGTTGACCCTCGTGTTCTTGTACCTCTTGCACACGACCGGTGAGTTGTTCCTGTCGCCCATCGGTTTGTCCATGGTGACCAAGCTCTCGCCCAAAAGCATGGCCGGAACCGCCATGGGCGGCTGGTTCCTTTCCTTCGCCATCGCCAACTACGCCGGCGGCCTCATCGCCTCTCTCACGGGCGGTCATGGCGATTCGGGAGTGGAACTCGACGCCGCTGCAGGTCTTGCCAAGTACACGGAAGTCTTCTCCACGATTGGATTGACGTGCGTGGGCATCGCCGTGCTCATCGCATTGCTCAACAAGCCGTTGAACAAGCTGATGCACGGGGTGAAATAACTCCCCTCCCTCACAAGAATGTGAAAAGGCGCCTCCGGGCGCCTTTTTCTTTGCGATATTGCAGGCCATGCGGACAACACTCTTGACCTTGGCGATGATGGTGGTGGGCAACTTGGCGTTTGGCCAAGCGGCGAGCATCAATTGGATCTCACTCGAAGAGGCGGTGGCGGCCCAGCAGAAAGAGCCGCGTAAAATCATGATGGACGTATACACCCAGTGGTGCGGCCCTTGCAAAATGATGATGGCCAACACGTTCACCAACGCGAACGTCATCGATTACGTCAACGCGAATTACTACGCGGTCAAGTTCGACGCCGAATCCCCCGACCCTGTGACCTTCCAAGGCACGGAATTCACCAACCCCGACTACAACCCCAGCGCACGCGGGCGCAACGGGGTTCACCAGCTGTCCCGTGCGATGAAGGTGAACGCCTACCCCACCATCGTGTACCTCGACGAAGAAGCCAACGTGATTGCCCCCATCAGCGGATACAAGCAGCCGTCTCAGATGGAGCTCTACCTCAAGTTCTTCAACGAGGCATACCAGCCCGGCGTAGACCAAACAGCTTGGGAAGAATACCGCGACAACTTCGCGTACACCTGGCGCTAACCCCCCACTTCTTTTTTGTGTGACAGGAGGCACCCGGCACCGGCGGCGCTTCCCCTATCTTTGGGCTTCCTTGAGCGGATGCGCGCTTTCGCGTTGGTCCGTGCAAGGGCTTGGATTCACACACAACCGAACACGAACCGCGTCACAAAATGAGTGAGACTGCACGCATCATCCTGGAAGGCCAGGAATACGAATTTCCCGTACTGACGGGCTCTGAAAATGAAAAAGCCATCGACATCTCGAAGCTTCGAGGGACGACCGGCTACATCACCTTGGACCCTGGCTTCAAAAACACGGGTTCAACGCAGAGCGGCATCACGTACCTCGACGGGGAAAACGGCGTGCTTCGCTACCGCGGGTACAGCATCGAGGAATTGGCGGAAAAGGCGTCGTTCATGGAGGTGGCCTACCTCTTGATCTACGGCGAACTCCCCAACAAGGAGCAACTGGACTACTTCAACGACAGCATCACCCACCACACGTTGGTGCACGAGAACATGAAGCGCTTCTTCGAGGCCTTCCCTCTCGGCGCTCACCCCATGGGGATGCTGAGTTCCATGGTGGCTTCGTTGTCCACGTTCTACCCTGAATCCCAAAACCCCAACCGCGACATCACCGACATCGAAAAGACGATGCACCGGTTGATCGCGAAGATGCCCACGTTGGCAGCGCAGGCCTACAAGCACAACACCGGCCTGCCTACGATGTACCCCAAGAACGACCTCAGCTACGTCGGAAACTTCATGCACATGATGTGGGGCGTCCCTTCGGAGGACTACAAGGTCGATCCGGTCATCGAATCCGCCCTCAACAAGCTCTTCATCCTGCACGCCGACCACGAACAAAACTGTTCCACGTCAACGGTTCGCGTGGTGGGATCCTCCCAGGCCAACCTCTACAGCTCCGTGTCGGCAGGCATCGCAGCACTGTGGGGTCCCCTCCACGGCGGCGCAAACCAAGCGGTGATTGAAATGCTCGAAGCCATTCGCGCCGAAGGCACACCACTTCAGTCGTGGATCGACCGCGCGAAGGACAAGACGGACAGCTTCCGTTTGATGGGCTTTGGCCACCGTGTCTACAAGAATTTCGATCCACGTGCGCGCATCATCAAAAAGGCGGCCGACGACGTGTTGGCTCAATTGGGCGTCAACGACCCTGTGCTCGACATCGCCAAGCAATTGGAAGAAGTGGCGTTGAATGACGAGTACTTCGTGCAGCGCGGCCTCTACCCCAACGTGGACTTCTACAGCGGCATCATCTACCGTGCCCTGGGCATCCCCACCGACATGTTTACCGTGATGTTCGCCCTCGGTCGCCTTCCCGGCTGGATTGGCCAGTGGAAGGAAATGACGGAAAACCGCGAACCCATTGGCCGACCACGCCAGGTGTACACAGGTGCTACTCAGCGCGCCTTTGTGGCGTTGAACGACCGAGCCTAAGGCCATGGAAGCCTACGTGCGCACCGAGGTCGACGGCCGAGGAATTGCCACGGTGGAGTTCTTCCACCCTGCTTCCAATAGCTTGCCCGGAGCCATCCTTCGCCAATTGGCAAGCGCCATCCGTGAGGCCGGAGAACGTGAAGACGTCAAGGTCATTGTCATGAAGTCCGGCGGCGATCGCGCGTTTTGCGCGGGGGCAAGTTTTGATGAACTCGTGGCCATCTCCAACGAGGAGGAAGGTCTTGCGTTCTTTAGCGGTTTTGCCTTGGTGATCAACGCGATTCGGACGTGCCCCAAGTTTGTCCTTGGTCGCGTTCAAGGCAAAACGGTCGGTGGCGGCGTCGGATTGGCAGCGGCGGCCGACCATTGCTTTGCCACCAAGTTCGCTTCCGTAAAGCTCTCTGAATTGGCGGTTGGCATTGGTCCTTTTGTGGTCGGCCCCGCGGTGGAGCGGAAATTGGGCGTGTCTGGAATAGCCACGCTCGCCATCGATGCCCGCAGCTGGAAATCGGCTGCATGGGCTGCCGAGCATGGCTTGTTTGCCGAAGTCTTCGACGACGCAGACGCCATGGACGAGGCGGTGGAACGCTTGGCCACGGAGTTGGCGAGCAGCAACCCCGAAGCGATGACGAACCTCAAGCGCGTGCTTTGGGAGGGCACGGACCATTGGGGAGAGCTCCTTCTCGAGCGCGCCGCCGTTTCCGGCCGCTTGGTCCTGAGCGACTTCACGCGCAACGCCATTGCGGCCTTCAAGGCCTGAACCGACTTCGATTTCGTGCACAAAAAACCCCGGCCTTTCGGCCAGGGCTCCTTGGTTTAGAATCAGGCTGAGATTGTTCCCGCCTGGGGTTTTCTTTGTTAGTGTTGAACCACGAGAGGCGCGTGCCCCACTCCTGTCGAAGTGGCCACTCGGATGTGGTAGGTGCCGCTCGCCCATCCGGACACATCGACGGTGAATCGACCCATCCAACGGTCGCTTGTGCGCGTCCACATCACACGCCCTGAAGCGTCGTAAATGGTCATGACCGCGTCGTTGGTGACCTCTTGAACACTCAAGTGAATCAGGTCTCTCGCCGGGTTGGGGTACACCGAGAACGGCACGTGATCCATCTGATGCACGCTGTAGACGTCGTCCAGTTCGTACGGTCCGCCGGAAATCTCGCAACCGTTGGCGTCTGTCACGACCACCGTGTACGTCGCAGGAGCTTGGAGTCCATCCACGTCTTCGGTGTCCGCTGTGAAAGCACCGTCACTCGTCCAAGCGAATTCGTACGGTTCGGTTCCACCGCTGACCGTCAAGTCAATGGCGCCTCCGTCCGCAACCTCCGGCTGCGTGACCGCGGCTGACAAGAGGAGTTCATCGGGCTCGGTGATTTGGGCTTCGCCGCTTGCAGAACATCCATTGACGTCCGTCACAAAGATGTCGTAGCCCCCGGCTGGCAAGCCACTGAACGAGCCCGTGTCGTTGATCTGCACGGATGGCCCATCAAGGACATACTCGTAAGGTCCTTCACCGTTCAATATTGTCACCTCGAGAGATCCTGTGCTGTCCGCGTGGCACAACACATCTCCTGCTGAAGTCGACAACTCAAGCGTGATGCCATCCAGCACGGTGAAGTTGACCAGCGCAGCGCAATCCACACCTTGCAGCACCTCCACGGTGTACGTTCCTGCACCAAGGCCTTCGAAGACCGTGGTGTCCTGAAGCACATCGTTCAGGTAGATCTCAATGCTGTCCGCGAAAATCACGCCCTCGAGGGCCAACGACACAATGGCGTTTTGGTCCCCGGCGCACGTGACATCTTGCACTTGCTCCGTGCTCAATACCAAATCGCAGTATTGGCACGAGTCGTCTTCTTCCGTGGCCAAATCGTTGTAGTTGGAAGCCAATTCATCCGTGCATCCGAACACCTCGAGCTCGCAGCAGACGCCGTCACCATCCTCGTCACAAAGGCAGTTGCCCTCGCAGTCGAGGTAGGTCTCCTCGGGGAACGTGCACGAGCCGTCATCCAAGGTCGCCTCGGGATCGTAGTTGCATGCCGTGTCGTCCGTGCATCCTGCGCACGTGAGGTACTCACAAGAGCCGTCGTCCGCCGTGGCGTCGGGGTTGTAGTTGCACGCCGTGTCATCCGAGCAACCGGAAATCACGCAGCTCAAACCGACCTCGATGTCCCCGGACTCACCCCACACACCCATGGCCAGGGCGTAGTACTGCTGTCCCGCGACGGTGTTCAACGTGATCGTGCTCGCCAAAAACGTAACAGGACAGAGGTCGTCGTAGTTGGGCTCGCTCTGGTCGTCGTTGCCGTCCAAACAGGTCAGGTTTCCGCACGTGCCTTCGTACACGCTCAAGTACGTGTCGATGTTGGTGCCTGGGTAACACGTCGACACCGTCACCTCTCCCCCCGTTCCTTCGAACGAGAACCACAGCCCTGCCGTGGGGTTGCTTGGCGTCGTTCCGCCGCAGGCGTCGATGTCGTCAACCATCGCGCATTCTTCGTTGTTGGCTTGGATGGTTTGGCCACATGCCAGCCCAAACGCACCCTCGCACACGTCATTCACTTGACTTCCTGAGCCGCACGAACCGTCGTCCTCCGTCGCTTCCGGGTTGTAGTCGCAGAATTCGGGGTCCGTGCACCCAGGCACCTCGAGCTCGTCACACGTCCCATCCCCGTCCGAGTCGTTCAAACAGTTGCCAAAGCAGTCGTAGTATTCCTCCGCGTAGTAGCAGTTGCCCGCGTCGTCCGTGTAAATCGGATTGTAGTTGCAGGCCTCAGGATCCGTGCAGCCTGGGAATTCCAGGCAGTCGCACACGCCATCCGCGTCGACGTCCGACAGGCAGTTGCCGTCGCAATCGAAGCACGCAAACTCAGGATATTCGCAGCCGCCGTCGTCCATGGTCGCGTCCGAGTCGTAGTTGCATGCCGTCGCATCGGTGCAACCCAAGCACGATTCGTATTCGCAGCTGCCGTCGTCGTTGTTGGCACCAGCGTCGTAGTTGCAGGCCATGTCGTCCATGCAACCACACACCACATCGCCGACACCCGTGTGCAAGCCCACCCCTTCAAACTGGAGAGAAACCCGGTCCGCAGGATCAGGGATGCCTTGGGTAAACATCTGCACATTCACCACACCGTACATCTCTCCGTCAGTGGTGAACTGACCAATCAAGATGCGCTGGTCCTCGCCAGAAAGGATGTTGAGCGTACCAGGATCGTTGGTCACGAACATGGCACCACCAATCGAATCTTCAATGACGATGTTCAGGCCCGCCTCGAAGTTGGAAACCCAACCGTTGTTTTGGTCCCCAATGGTTGAAGGAGCCACTTCATTCGGCCCAGCAGGCGCATCGAGGCCCAAGGTCATCCAGCTGTCGAATTCCAACTCTGGGTACACCCCGAACAGCAACGGGTTGTTTCCAGTTCCCAACGCAGCGCCAAACGGGTGCTGGTAGAATGACGTCGTAGAAGCAATGAGCATGGGCGACTCGTCGTCGCCGTACACCGCGCTAATGATGTCGTTGGTGTTGGGCGTCGTAACGTACAAACGGTATGTGGTCAAACCTGCCAATTCACCTTCAGAATGTTCCGCATGGACTTCAAGCAACAAGCCGTATCCCGCGTTGATCTCTTCCTGACACGAACAGTACTCGCATGAGCCGTCGTCCTCCGTCGCGAGTTCAACGTAATTGCAGGCTGCAACATCTGTGCATCCCGTGACTTCCGGGTCGCAGTACCCATCGCCGTCCACATCGGATAGGCAATTCCCATCGCAGTCCACCCCTTCTTCAGCAAACGTGCACGAACCATCGTCCAGGTTGGCGGTTGCATCAAAATTGCACGCCCCCTCATCCATGCATCCTTCGAAGGCTTGGGTGACGGTAATGGTTTGGGTAAACACCGTCGTGTTGCCGCAGGCATCCGATGAGGTGTAAACGCGCTCCAACACCAAGACACCTTCTTCTTCGCTCACCACCGTTTCAATCGCGTCGTAGTCGGCATTGATGTCGCAATTGTCGACAACCATTGCCTCGATGGCTGGAACGAATTCCCCTTCCAATTCATTGACAAAGAGGACCTCTTCCGTCGGATATGCAAACACCGGTGCTACGGTATCCAAAACCGTAATGATCAACGTATCAACCAACACATTACCTGCCCCATCCGTCGCTTGGTAAACACGTGGGCATGTGTAACTCTGCAAGCACCCAAACGGGTAATCAAACGGTCCATCACCCAACCAAACCACCTCAACCGGTCCGCAATCGTCCTGAGCCACCGGCGTTGTTTCCTCCACGGTCGGCATCATTTCG
Source organism: Bacteroidota bacterium (assembly GCA_027621555.1). GTDB lineage: Bacteria > Bacteroidota > Bacteroidia > Flavobacteriales_D > Sanyastnellaceae > UBA11663. Next base: position 47,056 of record JAQCBJ010000011.1, read on the forward strand.
CTGCAGCTGATGGTGTCGTTTGGTGGGAAATAAGCCCACGTTGGTCCCTCGGCATCCACGCATTCGTCCACGTCATCGCAAACGCCATCGTTGTCCATGTCCTGCAAGCAATTGCCCTCGCAATCCACAAATTCTGTGGCTTGGTTGCCGTCGCAATCACAGTCGCCCTCCGGAATGTCATTACATCCGCACTCGTAAATCGCGCCTGGACCGTTGCACACACCGCACGCGTCGTACGCTCCTACGCAGTCGTCCTCGTCGTCGCAGATGCCGTCCATGTCGGCATCGATCCCAGAACCACCGCACACGCCACAGGCATCGAGGTACAAGCATGAGCCGTCGTCGATGGTGGCTCCTTCGTAGTTGCAAGCCTCACTGTCGGCACAACCCGTGCACGAGCTGTTGTCGCCGCCGCAAACACCGCAGTCGTCGAGAACAGACGTACCGTTCACAACACCAGCGCAGTCCGTGCATGAGCTGTTGTCGCCGCCGCAAACACCGCAGTCGTCAAGAACAGACGTACCGTTCACAACACCAGCGCAGTCCGTGCATGAGCTGTTGTCGCCGCCGCAAACGCCGCAGTCGTCAAGAACAGACGTACCATTCACAACACCAGCACAGTCCGTGCACGAGCTGTTGTCGCCGTTGCATACGTCGCAATCGTCGTACGCTCCCACGCAGTCGTCCACGTC
>JAQCBJ010000055.1 GCA_027621555.1 Bacteroidota bacterium
CCGCGACGCAGGAATCCGGCGAGAGGCCGCTACTTGAACCCGCGGCGCTTTTTGAGGCTCTCGTAGGCTTCCTGCACCTCCAAGAACCGCGCCTCGGCTTGTTTGGCATAGGCTTCGCCCATGTCTCGCACCTTGTCGGGGTGAAACTTCAACGCCAGGCGGCGGTAGGCTTTTTTGATGTCCGCGTCGCTTCCGTCCCGACCAATTTCCAGCACCGTGTAGGGGTCGGGCTTGTCGCTGTGGAAGGGCGCCTCGATCGACGCGCGGTCCTTGTCGCTGATGCCCAGCGCGGCCGCCATCCGACGAATCAGGTCTACCTCTCGAGGGTCCACGTTCCCGTCAGCTTGCGCGATGCCGTAGAGGTACTGGAGTAGCAGCAGGCGCTTGGCGTGGGGCATGTTCGCGCGAATCTGCATGCACACGCCGCGCACGTCCACCGGGTTTTTCAGTGCTTCCCGGAGCGCCAACGTCAGCTGCTCAGCCGTGGCTTGCCCAAAGTTGGTCCGAAAGAACTGCTTGACGTAGTCGAGCTCCGACTTGAGCACGCGTTCGTCGGCCTGCATCACGGCCGCGCTCAACACGACCATGCTCAGGGCAAAGTCCCCGGCACGGGTTGGCCGCGAGTGGCTGCGCCCGCCGCGCCCGCCACGTCCGGTGTGGCCGTTGGTGGCACCCGTACCAGCATCCATGGCCAGGCTGTCGTCCGAGAACATCTTCCCGAGCCAGTAGCCCATCACGCCGCCGATCGGACCCCCCAAGGCCCAGCCGACAGCGCCTCCAATCCATTTGGCGTACGCCATCAGGACTGCTGAAGCTGGGCGAAGCCGTCTTGGATGAAGGCCGTCAATTCTTCGCCCTCAAGCAGGCCTTGGGACAAGCGCGCCAGGTTGGCGGCTTGCTTGGCCAGCGCACTGCGCTTCGCGTCGTCGCTCTCGTTGAGGAGCGCGTTGGCCAACGGGTGGTTGGCGTTCACGGTGACGTCGTAACTGTCGGGCATGTCGCCAAACATGGTGAATCCTCCGCCACCCACGGCTTGCTGCTCTTTCATGCGGCGCATGAACTCCGACTGGGTAATCACGAGTGGCGCTGACGTGGGGGACATGGGCGCAAACTTCACCTTGTAGGACTCGCCGGGGAAGGCGCCTTCGAGGATGGGCTTGAGCGTTTCCTCCTGTTTTTCGTCGAGTGCGGAGCTGAGCTCCTCGTCCTTCTCAACGAGCTTGTCGGCGATGTCCGCGTCCACGCGCTTGAACTGCACGTCGGAGTGGGTTTGCTCGAGCTTGCTCACGACGTGGGCCGCGAGCGGTCCGTCCATCACGAGCACCGTGTAGCCGCGGTCCGTGGCTTCCTTGACGTAGCTGTGCTGGCCCTCGGCGTGGGGCGTGTAGGGGAGGATGACCTTGCCGTGCTTGTCTTTTTGGGTTTCCCCCACGGCCGCCATCAACTCCTCATGCGTGTGGCACTTGCCCGTCGTGTCCTTGTAGAGGAAGAACTTCTGGGCGCGCTCGGCGAACTTTTCGTCGGTCAGCATGCCGTACTCCACAAACACGCGGAGGTCGTCCCACTGCGCTTCAAAGGCTTCGCGGTCCTTCTTGAACATCTGCGCGAGCTTGTCGCTCACCTTTTTGCTGATGTGGCCCGAGATCTTCTTGACGTTCGCGTCCTCTTGGAGGTAGGAACGGCTCACGTTCAGGGGGATGTCCGGCGAGTCAATCACGCCGTGGAGCAACGTCAAGAAGTCGGGCACGATGTTTTCGACGTTGTCCGTGATGAAGACCTGGTTGGAGTAGAGGTGGATGCGGTTCTTCTGCAGGTAGAGGATGCCCGTCAGGTTGAAGGGGAAGTCCACGTTGAGGTGGATGTGGAACAGCGGGTCCTCAAAATTCATGGGGTAGAGGTCCCGGTAGAATTCGTTGTAGTCTTCGTCGCTGAGGTCCGCAGGCTTCTTGGTCCACGCGGGCTCCGTCTTGTTCACCACAAACGGCACGTCCACGCTGACCTTCTTCACCTTGCCGTCCTCGTCGGTCGCACCTTCGGGGTCGTCGACGTACTCGGACTTCGTGCCTTGGACGATCTCCACCGGCATGAACTTGCAGTAGGTGTTCAAAATGCCGCGAATCCGCTCTTCCGCGAGGTACTCCTTGGCATCCTCAGAGATGTGGAGCACGATGTCCGTGCCGGCCGCGTCTTTTTCGATGTCCTCAAGGGAGAAGTTGGGCGAGCCGTCGCAGCTCCACTTCACGGCCTGAGATCCTTCGCGCTGGCTGAGCGTGACGATGTCCACGCGGTCCGCCACCATGAAGGCCGAGTAGAACCCAAGCCCAAAGTGTCCGATGATCGCTTGCTTTGCATCCGCGTCCTTGTACTTCTCAAGGAAGTCGGTGGCCCCAGAGAAGGCGATTTGGTTGATGTACTTGTCGATCTCTTCCGCGGTCATGCCGATGCCGGCGTCGCGGATGGTCAACGTGTTCGCTTCGTCGTCAATCACCACCTCGACTTGAGGTGTGTCGGTGATTTCCGCCACCTCGCCGAGCTGGGCGAGCATCTTGCGCTTTTGGGTGGCGTCAACCGCGTTGGAGACGAGCTCGCGCAAGAAAATTTCCTGGTCGCTGTACAGGAATTGCTTGATGATGGGGAAGATGTTGTCGGTCGTGACGTTGATCGTGCCTTGCTGTGCCATGGCGTGTTTCGTTCTGTTGGTTTCGATTCAGTCCAAACAAATAAGGACGCCGCACCCTCGTGCAGCGTCCCTCTCTTGTCAATTCCCGTGCCATCCCCCCATCGACGGGGTCAGGCTGTCACCTGCGTCAGGTTCTCGCCCCGCCGCGGTGACATCGTGTCAGGGTCAGCGTTGAACCGTCACCCGCACTGCCGTGCCGTCTTCCAGGCGCAAGACGTAGGCTCCTGGCACGAGTCCGCTCACGTCAACACTGTTGGACCCAGGCTGAAGCTGCACGGTTCCGGCTTGCCCTCCGCGCGCATCCACCCACGTGCCGACTTGAGCCGAATGCGCTTCCAAGCGGACGGTCAGTCGATCCACTGCGGGGTTGGGGAAGGCCTCCAACGGAGTCGCAGTGGTCGGTTCAGCGAGGCCTGAGGGAGCCACAGGATTGAAGACGTATCCCGTTCCTTCGCTCGGCCACGTGAGACCCCAACCTTCGCTGCCGCCGTAAATCCAACCGTAGATGTTGTCCGATGTGATGAAGGTGGTGGAATCCGCAGGACCCTCCGCCACAAGCAAGGTGCCGCTGTAGCTGTAGTAATCGAAGTTCCCGATCAAACCCGCGCTGCTGATGAACTCGTCAGCCACCAATTCAGGGTCCGTGATGTTGCTCGGTCCGTAGTGGAACACAATCGTGCCCGTTTCGTGCAACCACACTTGGTACGTGGCCCTCTGTGTGGCCTGGATCACGGTGTCCTCGAAATTGTACACTTCAGGGTAGAACCCCACGTTGTGGTACTCCACCTTGAAGATGCGGTCAGGCGCAACACCTTCCGTGGTGTAGCGAATTTCGCTGACGTCTTGACCTGTCGAGTCGGCAGGAGAAACATCACAGATGTCTGAGAAAACAGGTGCTATGAGGTGGTTTCCGTTGCCAGAACCGAAAATCATTTCACCGACGTTGGCCGTGGAGAGAAAGGTGCACGTGTCTCCCCAAAGGATCATGTCAAACGGCACGGGAAGGATTTCTTCGGGATCGTCCCAGCCCAATTCGAGCTCGAGAAGGGAATACTCTTCGAGGGCGGTGTAGGGTTGAGATAGGATTTCCGTGGTGTACGGGGCGTCTTGGCCCCAGCATGTCACCAGACCCGCAAGGACGAGACCAAGGGATGTAAAAGCGTATTTCATGGGTTGGTTTTGAGGGGTTGAGAAATCAAAAGTTGGGGCGCAGCCCGTATTGGTTGTGGAAGTTCTCAATGTGTTCGATGACTTCCTCAGGGCTGTCCGCCAGACGAAAGAGCTTGTGGTCAAACTCTCCAATCGTCTTGTATTTCTTCAGCATGACGTCCTCAAACCATTCCAACAACCCATTCCAAAACGCGCTGTCATACAACACGATGGGCTGCTTGTCGATTTTCTCGGTTTGGATCAGCGTCAAGGCTTCAAAGAGTTCGTCCATGGTGCCAAACCCGCCGGGCATCACCACGAAAGCTTGGCTGTACTTCACAAACATGACCTTGCGCACGAAGAAGTAGTCAAAGTGCAAGTTGGTCTCGCCGTTGATGTATTCGTTGTGGCTTTGTTCGAAGGGCAGCTCGATGTTCAAACCCACCGACACGCCTTCCCGGTCCTGCGCTCCGCGGTTGCCGGCCTCCATCACCCCAGGTCCGCCGCCAGTGATGACGCCGTAGCCGGCGTCGACCAGGGCCGAGGCTACGGCGCGTGCCTCCTTGTAGGTTTCCGTTTCGGGACCGGTTCGCGCGGATCCGTAGATGCTCACGCATGGGCCAATTCGTTGCAGAGTTTCATACCCCTCCACAAACTCACTCATAATCTTGAAGATCGACCAGCTGTCGTTGCTTTTGATCTCCGACCAGGACAATTGAGGATGTTTCTTCATTCTGCCCAAGATGCACCAAAACCGACGAACCTCTCCGAAGATGTGGAAAACTGAGCTTACTTAAGCAGGGGAGCGAGGAAGCGTCCGGTGTGGCTTGCCTTGTCTTTGGCCACCTCTTCAGGGGTGCCCGCCACCACGACGGTTCCGCCGTCCTTGCCGCCCTCCGGTCCCATGTCGATGACGTGGTCGCAGACCTTGATGACGTCGAGGTGGTGCTCGATGACGACGACGGTGTTGCCCTGATCCACGAGTTTGTGGAGGACGTCGATGAGCATTTGGACGTCCTGGAAATGAAGTCCGGTAGTGGGTTCGTCCAGGATGTAGAGGGTGCTTCCCGTGCCGACGCGCGCCAATTCGGAGGCCAGCTTGACGCGTTGAGCTTCGCCACCGCTGAGCGTGGTGCTTTGCTGTCCGAGCGTGATGTATCCCAGGCCGACGGCTTGAAGTGTGGAGGTGATGCGGTGAATCTTGGGGATGGCCTCAAAAAACGCGTGCGCGTCGTCGACCGTCATGTCCAACACGTCCGCGATGCTCTTTCCGCGGTAACGAACTTCGAGCGTTTCGCGGTTGAATCGCTTGCCTTGGCAGGTGTCGCAGGGGACGTGAACGTCTGGCAAGAAGTTCATTTCGACCGTGCGCACGCCCGCGCCCTTGCAATCTTCGCAACGTCCGCCGGCGACGTTGAAGGAGAAGCGACCTTTTTTGTAGCCTCGGATTTTGGCCTCGGGAAGGAGGGTGAACTGCGTCCGAATCAGGTCCATCAGCCCGGTGTAGGTCGCAGGATTGGAGCGCGGCGTGCGGCCGATGGGGCTTTGGTCAATGGCGATGCACTTGTCGACGTGTTGCAGACCGTTGATGGTCTTGTGGGGCAGCGGGATGCGGATGTCGTCGTGCAAATGGTTGAGCAGGGCGGGGAGCAAGGTTTGGTTAATGAGCGAGCTCTTGCCGCTGCCACTGACCCCGCTGATCCCCACGAGGCATCCGAGGGGGATTTTCACGTCCACGCCGTTCAGGTTGTGGCCGGTCGCGCCTTTCAGCGTCAGGTTTTTGCGGTGTCCTTTGCGTCGCTTTGCGGGGAGTTCGATGCGCTTCTTGCCTGTGAGGTATTGGGCGGTGACGGAATCGGTGGCGAGGTGGCTGTCGGGCGGGCCTTGGGCGACGATTTGGCCTCCGTGGATGCCTGCGCCTGGACCGATGTCGACGAGGTGGTCGGAGGCGAGCATCATGTCTTCGTCGTGCTCGACGACAATCACGGAGTTGCCTGCATCGCGCAACGCGCACAGGCTGTCAATGAGCTTGCGGTTGTCTCGCTGGTGCAGCCCGATGCTCGGTTCATCCAAGATGTACAGCACCTCGGTGAGGCGGCTGCCGATTTGGGTGGCGAGGCGAATGCGCTGGGCCTCGCCGCCGCTGATGCTTCGCGTGGGCCGGTCGAGGCTGAGGTAGCCGAGACCGACGTCGAGCAAGAATCCGAGGCGCGCTCGAACTTCCTTCAGGGGCGCTTTGGCAATGGTCGCCTGGCGCTCGGAAAGCCGAGATTCGAGGGGCTCGAGGAAAGCGGCCAAATCGTTGAGGTCCATGCGCCCCAATTCGCCAATGTCTTTGCCGTCAAGTTTGAATTGCAGGCTGATGGCCTTGAGCCGTGCGCCTTGGCAGGTGGGGCAGGTCACCTTGTGCATGAACGATTGCGCCCATCGACGGAGCGGGATGGACTTGGCTTTTTCGGCGGACCGGACAATGGCCGCCACGAGGCCCTCGAACGGAACGGTCCCTCCGCGAACGCCGCCTTTGTCTTGGAGCTTGACGTCGCGGTCGGTGCCATAGAGGATTTGGCCCATCACCTCCTCAGGGATGTCGCCAACCGCAGTCGTGAGGGCGATGTCGTTCTCAGCCAAAATGGCCTCCACGATGCGCGAAGTCAGGTTGTCCTTCAACTTGCCGAGCGGCGCAATACCCCCGCGTTTCACAGTGACCTTGGGGTCGGGCATGAGCGTCTCGGGATCCACCTGCGCCACTTGGCCCAGGCCGTTGCACGTGGGGCAGGCCCCGTACGGGCTGTTGAAGCTGAACAGGTTGGGCTCCGGTTCAGGGTAGGCGAGCCCGGTGGTCGGGCACATCAGGTTTCGGGAGAAGTGCACGGGCGTGTCGCCGTCGAACGGCATCACCGCCATGGCCCCCTTGCCGAGTGAGAGCGCGGTTTGCACGGACTTGAGGATGCGGTCCGCGTCTTGCGGTCTGACCACAATGCGGTCGACCACAGCTTCGATGTCGTGCACCTTGTAACGGTCCACTTTGTAGCCTGATTCCAACTCGACCAGCTCGCCGTCGACGCGGGCTCGGAGGTACCCCAGGCGCATGATCTGCTCGAAGAGTTCGCGGTAGTGCCCCTTACGGCCGCGCACCATGGGGGAGAGCAGGAGGAGCTTTTGGCCGTCAAACCGCGACAGGATGTTCTCCGCGATTTGGTCGTCCGTGTAGCGCACCATCGGCTCGCCGGTCTCCAACGAAAACGCATCGGCGGCACGGGCGTAGAGAAGTCGTAGAAAGTCGTGCAACTCGGTCACGGTGCCCACGGTCGAACGTGGGTTTTTCGAGACGGTCTTTTGCTCGATGGCCACCACGGGACTCAGCCCGGAAATCGACTCGACGTCAGGTCGCTTCAGGCCGCCGAGAAATTGACGAGCGTAGGCGCTTAGCGTTTCCAGAAATCGCCGCTGTCCTTCGGCGTACAACGTGTCAAAGGCCAAGCTCGATTTCCCGCTGCCGCTGACCCCCGTGAACACCACGAGTTTGTTGCGTGGCAAGACGACGTCGACGCGCTGGAGGTTGTGTTCCGACGCGCCTGTGACCACAAGGTCATTTTGGCGTTGGTCCAAACCGGGATGCGCAGGTGACGTGGACGACATGGAGGTGGAACAAAGCAGCCGAAGCCGAGTTCACGTTAAGCTGCAGAAGTTGCGCTGTTGTCCAGCTTTCGAATGTTCCAGCCCAAGCCCGCGATCAACATGGTCATCAACGGCGAGACCCAGTTGAAAATGCAGTAGGGGGCGTAGGCAAGAGTGGCGACACCGAGGATCCCGCTTTGGGCGACCCCGCACGTGTTCCAAGGAATCAACACGGAAGTGACGGTGCCCGCATCTTCGAGCGTTCGGCTCAAATTCTCAGGGGCAAGGCCTCGCTCTTTGTACGCGTCGCCCATCATCTTGCCGGGCACCACAATGGCGATGTACTGGTCGGAGGCGAGAACGTTGAACGCCACGCAGGCGCCGACTGTTCGACCAATGAGCCCGACCGTGCTGTTCACACCCACCACCAAAGCCTGGGTCATGCGTGTGAGCATGCCCGTCGCTTGGAGCACAGCCCCAAACGTCATGGCACAAACAATTAGCCAAACCGTGTTGAGCATGCCGGCCATGCCGCTGCTGCTCAGCAGCTCGTCGGCAAGGTCGTGCCCCGTCACCACAGCGACGTCGAGCGCCATGGCTTGCATGGAAGCCACGTAGGCGGCGGCACCAAAGCCCACGCCAGGACCGGCGATTTGGCGCACGATGTCCGGCTGGAAAATCACGGCCGTCAACGCGCCTAAAAGGATGCCCGCGAACAGGGCGGGGGCGGCAGGGACTTTTTTGGCAATCATCACGAGCACCGCCACAGGCGCCACGAACAGCCCGGGGTGGATGCTGAATGCTCCTGAAACGGCCTCGGCAAAGCCAGGTGCCAATTCGGCGCCCTCGGCTTCAGCACCTCCGCCAAACCCGACGATCAGGAAGACCAGCAGCGCAACGGCGATGCTGGGGCCTGTCGTGTAGGTCATGTAGCGGATGTGGGTGACCAGATCCGTGCCGGCAACGGCGGGAGCAAGGTTGGTCGTGTCGCTCAGCGGCGACATTTTGTCCCCAAAGTAGGCGCCGCTGATGATGGCGCCGGCCACCCAGCCTTCAGAGAGGCCCAGGGCTTGTCCGATGCCGACCAAGGCGATGCCGACGGTGCCGACGGTGCCCCAAGAGCTTCCCGTCGCAAGGGACAGGACAGCGCACACAATGCAAGCGGCAAACAAAAAGATGTTCGGCTGCAGAATCATCATACCATAGTGGATGAAGGCGGGAATGATGCCCGCAATGAGCCACGTCCCGGAGAGCGCCCCGATGAGCAACAGGATCAGGATGGCTTCGGTGGCCGTACCGATGCTGTGGGCGATGGCGTCGCGGATTTGGGTCCACGTGGTCCCGCGGCTCATGCCCAGCGCGCCGGCGAAAAGCGCGGCCAAGAGCAGGGCGATTTGGTTGGAGCCGTAGGAGCTGTCTTCGCCGAAGTACACCACGTCCGCACCGAGGAGCGCCACGAGCAGGACCACCGGCGCAAGCGCCATCCAAAGCGGCAGGGTGCTCTTGGCGGTCATGACGCCTTGGCTTCCAGCTCCTG
>JAQCBJ010000056.1 GCA_027621555.1 Bacteroidota bacterium
ACCCGTCGTCCAACTTCCAATATGCGGGTGGACAGCACTGGATCTACGTCTTCAAGAGCGGTCAGGCGGCTTCCGGACAGGACAACCGCATGCCTGCCTACGACAAGGGGGAGTTCATCATGACCAACCTCGTCGACGAGGCCAGCACCTCCAACGAGCGTCGCGTCTTCCGCGACTGCGCGTGGGTTGGCTCAGCGCTCAGCAACCCCGACTTCCCAATGCTGTCGGTGGAGGAAGGCCTCATCCCCAACGAGACCCGTGTGAGCTTGCGTGTGGCGCGCTCGTACGACAAGTACAGCAACGTCGTCATCAACACCGACAACGTCGACAACGCACAGAACAGCTGGGATCCTCTCTACCGCTTCTCCACGGCCGACGTGGCCACCAAGACGGACCAAAACCCCGTCCTGGTCGAGATGCTCGAGGAAATCAACGTCGTGCCCAACCCGTACTACGCTTACAGCCAGTACGAGACCAACAAGCTCGACAACCGAATCAAGATCGTCAACCTCCCCGAGGTCTGCACCGTCCGCATCTACAACCTCTCAGGAACCCTCATCCGGACCTACGACAAGGCGGACCCGCTCACCTACGTGGACTGGGATCTCAAGAACGAAGCCAACGTGCCCATCGCCGGGGGCGTCTACATCATCCACATCGACGTGCCAGGCGTCGGACAGGCCATTCGCAAGTGGTTTGGCGTGATGCGACCTGTTGACCTGGACAACTTCTGATCTGCAACCTCTCATGAAGAAGCATACCTCCCTCCTCCTTGCGGCCGCCTTGGTCCTCGGAACGGCTTTTGCCGGAAACCCTGACCGCGCCGGTTCCGCCGGTGCTGGCCAACTGCTGATCAACCCCTGGGCTGCGTCCAACGGCCTTGCTGGCAGCAACATGGCGTCAGTAACCGGTTTGGAAAGCGTGTTCAACAACGTCGCTGGTCTGGCCTTTGTGCAGCGCAACGAGTTGGCGTTCGCGAACAGCATGTACCTCAGCGGTACCGGGATTTCCTTGAACTCACTTGGTTTCGCCACGAAAGTGGGCGACTCGGGCGTGTTGGGCATGACCGTGACCAGCATGAACTTTGGCGACATTCCAATCACCACGGAAGACCTTCCTGAAGGTGGCATTGGTTCGTTCTCCCCTGCATTCAGCAACATCGGTGTGACCTACGCCAAGGAGTTCTCCAACTCCATCTACGGAGGCATCACCCTCCGCATCATCGGCGAGAGCATCAGCAACGTCCGCGCGAGCGGCGTGTGCTTCGACGCGGGCATTCGCTACGTGACGGGCGAAGACGACCGGTTGAAGTTTGGCATCGCCTTGCGCAACGTCGGCGCTCCCATGCGCTACGCGGGCGACGGTTTGACCGTGACGGCTACACCACAAGGTGCCGACGGGTCTTTGACCGTGTTTCAACGCTCTGAGAAGTATGAATTGCCTTCGTTGGTCAACATTGGAGTTGCCGTGGACGTGGTGTCCAACGACAACACCGTGGTGACAGCGACCGGACAATTCGTGTCCAACAGCTTCACGAAGGACCAGTTCGGCGGCGGCGTCGAGGCCACCTTGGGTGAGCGCCTCGTGTTGCGCGGCGGCTACCTGTGGGAACAAGGTCTTCTCACGGCCAGCCAGGATGTCTCTACAGCCTACACGGGTCCTGCTGGAGGCATTGGATTGAACTTGCCTGCCGGCGAGGGAGCCACGCTTAAACTTGACTACAGCTACCGCACCACCAACCCCTTCAACGGGACGCACACGCTCGGCGTGAAAATCTCCCTGTAAGCGGGAATACGCGGAATCTTTCCTATTTTGCATGAACGAGAGGGCCATGGAGCCCTCTTGTTTGTGTTCCACCTTGATGGAACCGGACGCGTACGACGCGTCAACACCGACCTTTCTTTTTGATTCAAACACCATGTCCAACGTATCCTACTACACCGCTGAAGGCTTGCAAAAGCTGAAAGACGAGGTCCACCACATGAAAACCGTGGAGCGTCCCAAGATCTCCCAGCAAATTGCGGAGGCACGGGACAAGGGAGATCTGAGTGAGAACGCTGAATACGACGCGGCCAAGGAGGCTCAAGGGATGCTTGAGGCCAAAATCGCCAAGATGGAAAACCTGCTCGCCAATGCACGAATCATTGACGATTCGGACATCGACAACAGCAAGGTGTTCATCTTGAGCAAGGTGCGCATCAAGAACCAAAAGAACGGCGCCGAAGTCACCTACACCTTGGTGGCCGAGAACGAAGCCAACCTGGCGGAGAAGAAGATCTCTGTCGACAGCCCCATTGGCAAAGGCCTGCTTGGCAAAGCGGTGGGCGACATTGCCGAGGTCCAAGTTCCTGCAGGCATGATACCATTCGAGATCCTCGAAATTTCACGCTGATGGCCTCCATTTTCAGCCGCATTGTGGCAGGGGAGATTCCATGTCATCGGATTGCGGAGGATGACCGCTTCCTCGCGTTTCTCGACATCATGCCGCTTGCGGAGGGACACACGCTCGTGATCCCCAAGGTGGAAGTTGATCGGATTTGGGACTTGGAGCCCTTGCTGCTGGGCAATCTTCATGTATTTAGCCAACAGGTGGCGCTCGCACTCGAAGACGCCATTCCATGCCAACGCGTTGGGCAGGCTGTGATTGGCCTGGAAGTGCCCCACGCGCACGTCCATTTGATTCCCTTGAACCGCGTGGCGGACATCAACTTCGAGCGCCCCAAATTGAACGTGAGCCAGGAAGAGTTGGCTGCGACGGCCGAGAAAATCCGAATCGCGTACGCAAAACGCTAAGCGCTCCCCTGTCAGTCCAAATCAAGCAAAGCGGTCCACACGCTGAGCACCCCGTTGTCTTCGTGGGTCCAGATGGGCCTGACGTGACCGTCCACTGCCGAGATGTTGTTGTAGTCTCCGAAGAACACCTTCCCCTCAGGGGTGAAAGGCGTTTCTGAGACCGTTCGATTGACCCATGAGTCGCCGCCGTCCGTGCTCGTGGCCACCACGACGTGGGTGGAACGGTTCTCGCGGTCGTCGTTGTGGCGGCGGTCGTAAAACACCACATGCACATCCCCTCGCACGGGATCCACCGTCATCCAGGTGAAGAACTGGTCGCGATCCGCACCGTCGGTGTTGACGCGTCGCGTGGTCGACCACGTTTCTCCGGCGTCGTCGGAATAGGTCAACCAGACGTCGGTGTCGCCGTTTCGGGTGTCTGTCCAGTTGATGTAAATCCGGCCGCGATGCGGGCCGTTGCTTGTGTCGACGCACGTGACGGGCATGCCGTTCACGCGACCGATGCCCGCGATGCTTTGGTCCCATCCACCCACAATGTCCGCCACAATGCGGTCTTCGCCCCAGGTCACTCCCCCGTCAAGGCTCTTGTCGAACAAAATCCACGGACCGAGTGCCCACGCCACGAAAATCTCATCGTTGACACCTACGGCAGGAACTGCCCCTTCAGTGGTGTCGTCACCGTCCAAGCAATCGCCGGCCTTGTCGCTGACCCGCACCGGGTCGGACCACTTCTTGCCCTTGGCGTTTGAGAAGCTGCACAGAATGGTCGTGCTGTCGCCTGGCTCCTTGCTTCCGTACGTGTCAAATTGCGTCCAACACGCGTGGATTTGGGAACCGTCGGCGTTGACCACGGCCCATTCCTTGTCCTGGTCCTTGGGGGGCGTGTGCCCCATGCCACCGCCCTTGGACCACGTCTCTCCGCCGTCTTTGGAGCGTTGGCATACGATGCGATCAAGGAGAGCGTCGCTGCGCCAACCTTGCCCTTCTGGGTCGCTGAGGTGCAGGAAATAAAAGTCGCCCGTAGGGCTGGCCACAACACAGGGATCCCCAAAAACCCCCAACGGAGACGTGAGCGTGTTCTTCGTCCACGTAGCCCCACCGTCTGTGGAGCGGTAGACGTTGTCCAGGATGCTGCCCGCCACAACCACATCGGGGTTGTTGGGGTCGATGGCAATGCTCGGCTCGCAGGGCTGGTACCCCTTGCCGTCCCACGCGTCGAGTCGAACGTTGGTCGGCTGTGCGAAGGCAGCAAGGGCTGCGAATGCCAACGACAGCCCTGACGCCGCTCGAAGAAGGATCATCCGTGCCATGAGCGATACAGTTGCGCGTATTCTTTGGCGAAGTAGGTCAAGATGACGTCGGCGCCCGCTCGGTGGATGCTCAGCAGCATCTCGGGCATGGCCTTATCGTAGTCAATCCAGCCCTTCTCTGCGGCCGCTTTGAGCATGGCGTACTCGCCGCTCACGTTGTAGGCGGCGATGGGTCGGTCAGAGAATTCCTTCAAGGCCAAAATCACATCCAAGTAGCACAACGCCGGCTTCACCATGAGCATGTCGGCTCCTTCTGCCATGTCCAGTTCCGCCTCGCGCAGGGCCTCGCGACGGTTCGCGGGGTCCATCTGGTACGTCTTCTTGTCGCCGTGCTTCGGCGCGCTTTCCAAGGCATCGCGGAACGGACCGTAGTACGCGCTGGCGTATTTGGCCGTGTAGCTCAGGATGGCCGTGTCGGTGTGACCCGCTGCGTCAAGGGCCTCTCGGATGACGGCAACGCGGCCGTCCATCATGTCGGACGGTCCGATGCTGTCGAAGCCCGCCTCCGCTTGGACGACCGCCATGTCGGCCAAGATGGGGAGCGTGAGGTCGTTGACGATTTGGCCTTCCTTCACGACACCGTCGTGCCCATCAGAACTGTAAGGATCCATCGCTACGTCGCTCATCAGCCACGCCTCCGGGAAGCGGTCCTTGATGGCGCGAGCGAGGCGCAGGTAGAAGTTGTCGCGGGACAGGCCGTAAGTCGCCGAGGCGTCTTTCAGCGCGTCGTCCACGGCGGGAAACAGCACGAAAGACGAGACCCCGAGGTTCATCGCCTCCTCCACTTCGCGCAGGGCGTGGTCCTCGGTCACCCGATCGATGCCAGGCATGGACGTGATGGGCTCGCGGCGCGACGCACCGTCCAGTACAAACAGGGGGTAAATCAGGTGGCCCGGGGTCAGGTGCGTCTCACGAACCAATCCGCGAACCGCAGCGGAACTGCGGTTGCGTCGCGGACGTTGCGGCAAATCGTAGGCCATGCTCAGGGCTTCAGGGAATTCAATTCGTTCACGAGGCCGTCGAGCTCCTCCCGGATGGCTTTTTGGAGTGCCAGGTGATCTTCGTCGGACAGTTCGTCAAGCGACGTCTCATGGTGATGGTGATGCTCGCCGTCCGCGTGGTCGTGGTTGCACGTCGCCCCGGGAAGCAGCACTTGGTTGCTCATCCAGGTCTCGTAGCGTGCGTCGAGGTCGTCGAGCTTCACCAGCACGCGCTTGAAGAGTTCCTCCGTGCCTTGCGCATCTCCATCGAGTTGAGCTTGGATGTCTTCTCGGATCAACTCAAGTCGAGTGTGAAACTTCCGTCCCACTTCGTTGGTTTCGTCGTTCAGCGCGCGCGCTTCCTTCATGGTGGCGCTGTCTTCATGGGAATGGCAGCCGGTGGCAAGCACTGCGGTCAAGGCGAGCGAGGCCAAGGCCAAAGCGCCACTCAAACGGCGCAGACGTGAAATGGAAATCAAATTCATGGGAGAAATTTACGACGGGTTGTCTGCCTTTGGCGGCACGGGGTCATGGCCCTGCGTGCCCCAGGGATGGCAACGGGAAATGCGGCGCAGCGTCAAGCCCAGCCCCGTCCACGCGCCCCACGTTTCCAAGGCCTCAATGGCGTAACGGCTGCACGTTGGATCGTGCCGGCAATTGCTTCCGAGCCAGGGGCTCAAGATAACCTGGTACGCGCGGACGAGAAAAATCAACAGCCGCTTCAAAACGGCAGGCGTTCAAGCGCCATGACCAAAGACAAGAACACCGCACCACCGCACACGAACAGCTGCTGGTCGCGTTCTGAAACCTTGGCAGCGCGCAACAAGCTCGCCATCGCGAGCATGACCGCCACGATCACGAGCTGGCCGATTTCCACCCCGAGGTTGAATCGAAACAGGCCTCCAATGAAGCCGGCCGTCTCGTCACGAGAAATCCGGAAAAAGGAACTGAATCCGAGGCCATGGATCAGGCCAAAGCCCACGGCCATGAAGTAGGTCCAGCGTTGTTGTTTCGCCGAGCCGTCGCCGCTTCGCAGGCTCCACAAGGCCGTGACGAGAATGGTGACGGGGATGAGGAATTCGACCCAGTCGCCCGGGACCCGAAACAGGTCGAGCGAGGCGATGGCCAGGGTCAGGCTGTGGCCGACGGTGAAGGCGGTGGCGAGAAGCGCCGCCTTGCCCGCGTGCCGCAAATCGTAGCGCGCGACGAGCGCCAAGAGGTACAGCATGTGGTCGTACCCTTGCCAGTCGGTGATGTGGGAGATGCCGAGGGCGATGTCGTTCATTCTTCAGGGCGGTCGTAGCGCGTGATGATGAAGGCATGGTCGTGCCGCTCGTCCCCGCTGTGGCGACCGAGCTCCTGGCCCACCCATCCGCGCCATGCCTCGGTGGGGTAGTGCGCGTCACCGTCCGGCTCGGCATGCACGTGGGTGATGTACTGGGTGTCGACCAGGCCGGCGTCGAGTGCCTGGCGGTAGATTTGGCCTCCTCCAATGATGAAGCACTCCGTCTCCGCCGATGCACGAGCGAATCCGATGGCGTCCTCGAGGTCGTGTACGACCACGGCGCCCTCCGCTTGGTAGCCGCGGTTGCGGGTGACCACGACGTTGGTTCGGCCTTTGAGCGGACGGTATCTTTCCGGGATGCTCTCGTAGTTCTTTCGGCCTGTGATGATGACGTGGCCCTTGGTGGTGTCCATGAAAAATTTCATGTCATCCGGCAACGACCAAACCAAGTCGTTGTCCTTCCCGATGACGCCGTTCATGGCGACGGCCGCAATGGTGCTGATGCGCATGGTCAATTATACGCTGACGGCCGCCTTGATGTGGGGATGCGGGTCATAATCGACCAGCTGGAAATCGTCGTACGTGAAGGCGAACAAGTCGGTCACCTCAGGGTTGATGATCAACCGAGGTAGCGCACGGGGTTCGCGCGTCAGCTGCTCGCGCGCCTGATCTACGTGGTTGAGGTAGAGGTGAACGTCGCCAAACGTGTGCACGAACTCTCCAGGCTCCAACCCCACCACCTGGGCGACCATCATGGTCAGCAAGGCGTAGGACGCGATGTTGAACGGGACGCCGAGGAACGTGTCGGCGCTGCGCTGGTAGAGCTGGCACTTGAGTTTGCCTTCCGCCACGTGAAACTGGAACAAGCAGTGGCATGGAGGCAGCGCCATCTCGTCGATGAAGCTCGGGTTCCATGCGCTGATGACGTGGCGGCGGCTGTACGGGTTGTTCTTCAGCTGCTCGACGAGTTTGGCGATTTGGTCTGTCGCGGTGCCGTCGGGGTTGGGCCACGAGCGCCACTGGTAGCCGTAAACCGGTCCGAGGTCGCCGTTTTCATCCGCCCACTCGTCCCAAATCCGCACGCCGTTTTCCTTCAAGTACGCGATGTTGGTGTCGCCTTGCAGGAACCACAGCAGCTCGTGGATGATGGAACGCAGGTGGAGCTTTTTGGTGGTCAACACCGGAAAGCCTTCGCTCAAGTCGAACCGCATCTGGTAGCCAAAACACCCCAAAGTGCCCGTCCCCGTGCGGTCCTCGCGCTTCACCCCGTTGTCCAAGAGGTGATTCAAAAGGTCCAAATACGCTTGCATACCCCGAAAATAGCGGGGCTACGTCGCTTCCACACCACGTCGTGAACACGCGGTGAAAAAAAGCTTTACTGCCAGAGAGGCAGCTTGCCTTCCACGGATTCTCCGCGCGGTGCCGCGACCGCATCCGGTCCCGCCGCCGGAAAACGCCAGCGGTACAGGAAGTTCAACACAAGCAGATGCAACACCAGCGCTGCGTGCAGAGGCAAGACGTACCACGGCCACGCCAGGTCGTGGAACACGAACGGGTTGTCCACCTTGGGCGGCTCCGTCATGTACATGTAGTTGGCCAAGGCGTCGCACGGCACGTACGTGTTGAGCAAGTGATTCACCCCCGCCATGATGGTACTTGCGATGGCCGCAATGAAGTAGGCCTTGACCCAGCCCCATTTGGGGAAGCGCATCCCGTAAGTTTGGGACATCACGATGGGCACAAAGACGAGCGCCGCGTGGTTGATGTAGTAGTGAATCAAGATGGGGAGGTCGTCGCCCACCGTGAGCTGAGGGGTCAAGATGGCGTGAAATCCGCCAATGGTGCCCATGAACGCCGTGAACAAAAAGACCGTTCGGTTGCGCCAAAAACAATTCAGCGAAACCAACCAAATGTTGATGCCACAGAAGTGCAACGGCAAACTCCGGTGCAACGTCCAATCAAACCCCGGATCCAACGCCATCACCGCCTGGTAGGCCACTTGGAGTCCGATGAGGACCCAGCCCATTTGGGTGAGGGCGCGGTCTTTCGAATCGCCTTCGAGGCCCTTGAATCGGTGGATCAGCGCGATGCCGGCCAACAAGCTCGCGACCAAAAGAACCCAGTACCGGGTCTCGGTCATGTGAATGACAACGTCGTACTCGTTCATGTCTCGCAGGTGTTGCCTGGCAAGGTACGACGTTCCTTGCGACAACTTCGGACGGAACCAAGGCCCCGCGACCCGCGGACAGACCGAGCGTTAGGCCTTGGGAAGCCCTTCGTGGTAGAGGGTTTGCGTTGGGAAGGCAAACTCCAGCCCCGCCTCGTTGAAGCGCTTCAGCACCTGGAGGTTGATCTCGTTGGGCACGTGCGCCCAGTGCTCCCCTTTGCGGATGAAGTAAATCGCGCTGACGTTGAGGCTGAAATCCCCAAACCCGCTGAACCACACCGTGTACTCGTCTTCCGTGCGGCCC
>JAQCBJ010000057.1 GCA_027621555.1 Bacteroidota bacterium
AGCTTTGCGAAGAGCCTGATTTTCGCGAAAGTCAACTTGCCGAAGGACGAGTTCAAGCTCTTCAACACCATGTTCCAAATGATGGCGGATCAGCTGCCTCAGCCGGAGGTGGTGGCGATTTTGGATCCGGGGCGTGAGCGTCAAGAAGCCCAAATCGTCAAGCGCGGCCGCGACTACGAACAAAACCTTCCCGAAGGCTACCTCGACCGGGTCGCCAAAGGATACGCGGCGCACTACAAGCACCACCGCGGATCGCGGGTGCTGTGGGTGGACACGTCGGCCCTGGACTTTGTGGCACGCCCCGAAGAATTGACGGTGCTTCGCGACGCCATTCTGACGCCGCGCAAGCCTGGCGTTCATCGCGTTGTGGTGCGTCCCTAACTTCACGGCATGCCTCCCTTACCCCACATGAAGAACGAACTCGTTGACCTCGCAGGTTGGCCCGAATTGGACGAGGTTGACCTCGTGGCCGTCCTTCCCTCCTACGCCAAGGCGCGAGCCGTGGTTTGGGGAAGCGTGACGCTCGGGACGGGGCTGGTTGTGGCGGGTCCGCTGACCGCCCTTGCCGTGTGGGGCGACAGCGCGCCGCCGTGGCAACTGTGGGTCATTTTAGGCGGGGTTTGGTCGCTGGTGATGGGGCTTTGGGGACTCGAAGAACGGAAGGGCTGGCCGCTGCGCGGGTACCTCGTTCGGGAGCACGACGTGGTGTATCGCAGCGGGTGGTGGTCGCGCACCGTCGTGGCCGTTCCGTTTTCCCGCATCCAGCACAGCGAAATCCAGCAGGGACCGCTGGGCCGTTGGCTCGGGTACTGCACCCTGAAACTCTACACGGCAGGCGCCGCCGGAGCCAACCTCGAGATCCCGGGACTCAGCATGGCCACGGCACGCAACATCCGTCGCCTGCTCGAAGACGGCAGCCATGGCTGAGACTCGGTTCGCGTTTGAGGTGCCGCGACGACAGCACGCTGTGGGACTGCTCGTGCTCGTTGGGTGGCAAGCCCAAATGATGCTTCGCGCCGCCTGGCCCATCCTGATCGCTGCGTACGTGCAGCAAGAAGAGGACGCGAAATACTTCGCGTGGGCCATCGGGGCTGGCGCGGTGTTGACAGTGCTCGGGGCGGTGCTTCATTTTTGGCGCTTCTCCTTCAACGTCAAAGAGGGCAAATTCCACGTCCACAAAGGCGTCTTCGTGCGGGAGAAGATCAACATCCCCCTCGAACGCGTCCAAGCCGTGCACGTGGAACAAAACCTGATTCAGCGGGTCTTCGGCGTGTGCGGATTGCGCGTCGACACGGCTGGGTCAAGCGGGTCCGAGTTGCGCATCCACGCCCTGAAGTGGGACGAAGCGCAGGCCTTGCGCGAAATGCTGACCGCTGAGGAGGCCCCTGCGGAGGCTGCGGCGGAAGACTCGGCCGGCGAGGCGCCAACAACCACGACGCGGACGACCGCGACCCGCCCTCCTTTGCTCGAACTCGACGTGCGAACGCTCCTCAAGGTTGGGCTGTCCCAAAACCACCTCGCCAAAGTGGCCTTCGCGATCGGCGGCCTGGTCACCTTTCAAGGTGTGGCGTGGGAAGTCGTGGCCGAGTTGTGGGCTCGCGTGCCAGGACTCTGGCGTACCGTGTTGCTCTTTCTCTCTCCGCTCATCTTGGTCATTTCGCCGGTCGTCATTGCCACAGTTGCCGTGGCGATTTCGCTGGTCACGAGCGTGCTGAAGCACTGGCAGATGCGGCTTTGGGTGGAAGGCTCTCGGGCCAAACGCACGGCCGCCCTTCACCTCACGCAAGGCCTGCTCAACCGCCAGTCCATGCAGATTCCCCTGCACAAGGTGCAGTGGGTGATGTGGGAAAGCACGTGGATCCGGCGCCTGTTTTCCATGGACACCGTCCACATTCGGCAGGCCGCGGCGGGCGGGGCCGTGGATGCGAGCCAGGCCGGAAGCGTCGGGATGGACGGAGGCGGAGGCATGAAAATGGGGATTCCGGCGATGAACTCGTTGCGGACGAGGCGGCTTGAGGCCCTCCTGTTCCCCTCCTGGCCGGAGCGCCGGCTGGTGTCGTTGCGGCCGGTGAAGTACGCGTTTTGGATCCGTTGGGTGAAGCGTGGGCTGATGTTGACGCCCCTGGCGGTCGGCGCGGGCTGGGCACTCGGGCTGGTCTGGGGCCTGGCCATGGGCGCGCTCTGCTGGAGCTGGGTCGGTTGGCTGTCCCGCAAGGTCTACCGCGGGCAGTGGGCCACCACGGATGGCCGCCACGTGAGCGCCCACCGAGGTTGGCTCTTTCGCCGGCGCGTGATGATCGACTGGACCAAACTCCAGGCCGTCCAACTCTCCCAAAACCGCATCCACGCCCGACGTGGCGTCGCCCACCTCACCTTCCACACGTCCTCCGGTGTCGCGCAACTGAACTACCTCCCCACCGACGTGGCGCGCGACTTGCGCGACCTCGCCATGTCCCGCGTCGTTTCCCACGACGGCCCTTGGATGTAAGCTCGGCGGGAACAGGGGCGACAGCTTCGATGACGGGGCGCGGATTGCTGTACCTTGAACGGCATGAAGCGAAGCGACTTTCTCAAATTCAGTGGCCTGCTTGGCGGCGGCCTTCTCGGCGGCCTGGGCCTCTCCTCCTGCACGCCTCCATCCCAAGGCAACGGCACCCCCGCCGGCGCCGATTGGTCGTCCGTCACGGGGTCGATGATGGACCACGCTGCTCCGGCCATCCCCAAGGTTCGCGTCGCGATGTTGGGGCTCGGCAACCGAGGCAGCTCCCTCATCGAAATGCTCGAGTGGCTCGTTCAGCAAGGACACGCGGAAATCACCGCGCTTTGCGACGTGCAAGCACCATACGTCGCGCGCGCCGCCGAGAAAGTCGCCACCTTCCAATCGTCCGCTCCCCTCCTGCTCGACGACGCATCCGGTGAAGCGTGGCGTAAGGCGTGCAACCCCGAGGTGGCCGACCTCGTCGTCATCGCCACGCCCTGGCATCTCCACACAACCATGGCGATTCATGCCATGGAGCAAGGACTGCAAGCCGCGTCCGAGGTCCCCATCGCCTACACCGAAGAAGATTGCCTCGCGCTCGTGCAGACCTCCGAGCGAACGGGCCAGCATTGCATCATGCTCGAGAACTGCTGCTACAACGGCGAAGAGCTGTGGCTGCTGAACATGGTCAAGCAGGGCGTGTTTGGGGACGTGACGCACGCGGAGTGCGCCTACCTGCACGACTTGCGCGCCCTTCTTCTCGACGCGACGTACTACCACAACCAGTGGCGCCTCCGCGAGCACCTCGAGCGCGACGGCAACCTGTACACCACACACGGGCTGGGGCCGGTGTGCATGTACATGGACGTGCTGCGCGGCGACAACCTCAGCCACCTCGTGTCGATGAGCTCCAACGAAGCCGCGCTGTCCAAGGCGCTGCGGGAATCCAACGACCCTGAGCTTCAAGCCCTGGCTCCCAACGTCAAGTGCGGCGACGTCAACACCACGCTGATCCGGACGACGCAGGGCAAGAGCATCATGCTGCAGTTCGACACGCACACCGGCCGCCCCTACTCCCGTCTCGACAAACTTTGCGGCACGGGCGCCACGCACTACGGCTACCCGTCGCGACTGTACCTCGACCACGGCCCGACCTGGGATTGGCATCGCTGGCAAGACGACGAAGCGTACGACACAGCCCGCGCCAAGTACGACCACCCGCTCTGGGCGAGCCTGAAGGAAGGCATCACCGCCAACCAGCAAGGCCACGGGGGGATGGACTTTGTGATGATGTACCGCTTGATCCGGTGCTTGAACGAAGGCGTGGCCCTGGACCTGAGCGTGTACGACGGCGCGTTGTGGAGCCTTGTGGGCGTGATGAGCGAACGGTCGGTGGCCGAAGGCAACCGAAGGGTGGACATCCCCGACGTGAGCGGCGGAGCGTGGACCAGCAAGGCACCTCATCCGGTCTTCCGGACCGTTTGACATTCCATGGCAGACGGCTGAGCGTCGCTGCGATGCTCACGCGGTGCTTCGGGTGTTGTCCTGGCTCGTATTTTTCGAGGCATGAAGCTTCCATTTTCGCACTGGCACACCTTGACTGCCATGCTCTTCGCTGTTGGAATGGTGTCACTTGGGGCTTGGGGACAGGTGGACGACGAGTTTTGGTTTGTGGCCCCTGAGGTTACCTCTCAGCATGGCGACAGCCCCGTACTCTTGCGTTTTGCAACCTTTGATTCTCCAGCGGAAGTGGTCGTGGACATGCCTGCCAATCCACTGTATGCTCCATACACTCTTAGCATTCCCGCCAACAGTGCGGTGTCGATTGACTTAACAGACTCTTTGTCTTGGTATGAAAACCAGCCGTTTGATCAGGTGCATGACAAGGGCCTTCACATCACAAGTTCGGCCAACATTTCGGCGTACTACGAGGTGAACCGCTACAACAACCCGGACATCTTCGCTCTGAAGGGGGTCAACGCGCTTGGCTATTCGTTTCATCTGCCGTTCCAAAACTTCACAAGCAACGGATACCCTGCATCGCCGGCGGCTTTTGACGTGGTGGCAACAGAACCCAACACGATTCTCACCATCACTCCGTCCCAAGATCTCGTCGGCCATCCTGCTGGGGTAGCCTATAACATCGTGCTGCCTCTGGCCGGCTCAACCTACAGTGGACGAGCAGCAGGCACGAGTGCAGCAGCACACCCCGTTGGCACGGTTGTGACGGCCAACAAGCCCGTTGCCCTCACACTCTCGGACGATTCATGCAGCGGTGCAATATTTGGTGGCTGTGCCGATTTGATGGGTGACCAATTGGTGCCTGACAACATCCTTGGTACCGAATACATTCCCATACACGGGTACCTGCAGGGAGGCAACGGCGACGACCGCATCCAAATTTTGGCAACGGTCAACAACACCACCGTGACCATCGACGGCACGGAAATCGTGACCATCGACGCAGGCGAAGCATACCAACACATCCTCGACACACCCTCCTCCTTCATTGAAACGTCTGAACCTGTGGCCGTGTGGCAGTCGACCGGCTTTGGTTGCGAGTTGGGAGGCGCGCAACTGCCCAGCGTCAAGTGCACGGGTTCCACGTCCGTGACGTTTGTGCGGTCGACCGATGAATTCATCGGCATCAATTTGCTGGTCCCCGCCGGTGGCGAGGCCAACTTCAGCTTCAATGGTGACAACGCACTCATCGATCCAGCCTTGTTTGAAGCGGTGCCAGGCACGGATGGCGCATGGATGTTTGCGCAACTCGATTTGGGTGTGGCTGTGCCTATTTTGGCTCCTTCACGGATTGAAAACACGTCCCACGTCTTCCACCTTGGCATCATCCATGGAGGAGCATCTTCCGGGACGCGCTATGGGTATTTCAGCGACTACGGCGCACTCAAATACCAAGCCGTCAACCAAACGGTCAACGTATGCTTCGGCGAACCGCTCGCGTTGGAGGTGAACCCGGTCGAAAACGGTTTGTACCAGTGGACGGGCCCCAATGCCTACTCGGGCCAGGGCATCTCCGTGGAATTAGGCACGGCCATCCATCCGTTGGCAGGAGAATATGTGGTTCAAGGCTACACAGGCGAATGCGCCATCGCCAACGACACCATCACCGTGGTGGTTCACGATCCGCTCGGACCGCCAAACGTCTCGGACGACGTGGCGTCGTGCGTGGGTGAGCCCGCCACGTTTGGGGCGACAGGTGGAAGCATTTCGTGGTCGGGACCGGATGGTTTCACGTTCGAAGGGGAGACTGTGACGCTCCCCAACGCCTCGCTGGAAACAGAAGGATATTACGTCGCCACTCTGAACGACCCCTGGTGCCCCAACCAAAGCGACTCGCTTTTCGTCGACGTTCTGACGGATGCTGAGCTGACGTTGAGTTGGGAAGAAGAGAAGTCGTTTTGCGCGGGTGAACAAGGCTGGGTCACGCTTCCAGGCACTTTGGCACAAGACAACCCGAGCGTGCAGTGGTGGTGGACCCCCGAAGGCAGCATGACGGGCATTCCGGTGTCGAACGAAATGAGCTTCTTGGTCAGTGAAGGAGGCATCTACGAGGCCGAATCCAGCACCGAAGGGCCTTGCCCAATTCTCGGAAACGTGACGGTGGAGGTGACCGTTGTCGTGTGCGATTTGCTCGTTCCCAACGTGATTACTCCGGGCAACGACGACTTCAACAACCGCTTCGTCGTGACCAACCTCGCCCAGTTCCCGTCTTCAACCGTGCGCATTTTCAACCGCTGGGGCAACGAGGTGTACCGTTCAGATGATTTTGGGAGTACGGTGGGTTGGCTGCCCGAGGACAACGTTTCGGCCGGCACGTACTACTACATCCTGCACATCAACCGCGACAGCGAACAGATTTCGGTCACGACCGAGCACGGCACCACCGAATACGTCGAGCCCGGCCCCATCGACCTCCACGGCTCCTTCATGGTGGTCAAGTAAGCGGCCTGGTTAGCCTTCCTCGGCCTCCGGGCTGACGTCGACGCCCGAAGTTGAGATTTCCAAAAGCGATTCGCTCTCGCGCGTGTCAAGCGTGCCCACGTCTTTGAGTCGGCGCTGCATGACGTTGGTTCGGGTGCTGCGCAGGTCCTCGAGGGATTTCTTCGCGTTGGACAACTGCTTGTCGACTTTCTCGAGCTGATCCGAGAACTTCCCAAATTCCGTCTTCACCGCCTCCAAGATCTTCCAGACCTCGCTGCTCCGCTTCGTCACCGCAAGCGTCCGGAACCCCATCTGCAGGCTATTCAGCAGGGCCGACATGGTCGTGGGTCCTGTCACGGTGATGCGGTACTTGCGTTGCAACGTCTCGAACACGCCAGGGTGACGAAGCACCTCGGCGTACAGGCTTTCGATGGGAAGGAACATGACGCCGAAGTCGGTCGTGTGCGGCGCTTCCAAATACTTCTCGCTGATGTCTTTTGCGAACTTTTCAATCGTCGATGTCAGCGCTTTCTCCGCCGCATCGATGGCCGAGAGGTCTCCGGACTCTCGGGCGTCCAACAAGGCTTCGTACCCTGTTAAGGGGAACTTCGAGTCAATGGGCAACCACACCTCTGAGTCGTCGGAAATGCCCGGCATCCGAATGGCAAATTCCACGCGTTCGCTCGACCCGGGGCGCGTGGCAATGTTTTCTTCGTACTGCTCCTTCGGCAGCAACTGCTCGATGATGTTGCCCAATTGGTATTCACCGAGGATACCTTTGGTCTTGACGTTGGTAAGCACCTTCTTCAAGTCCCCCACCCCGCTGGCCAGCGACTGCATCTCGCCCAAGCCTTTGTGCACCTGCTCGAGGCGCTCGCTCACGAGTTTGAAGCTTTCGCCGAGGCGCTTTTCGAGCGTGTCCTGAAGCTTCTCATCCACTGTCTTGCGCATCTCTTCGAGGCGCTTCCCGTTGTCTTCTCGAATTTCTTTGAGCTGCTTTTCGATGGTCTCGCGCACGTCCTTCACTGCCTCGAGTGAAAGCTTGCCTTGCGTGTGAAGCTGCTTCAGCAAATCCTCGAACTGCTGCCGCAACACGTCTTGCTGGGCTTTCGCGTTGTCGTCGAGCTTCTTCTCCACAGCGGCGAGGTTGTTTCGCAATTCTTCACGCTGAGCTTGAGCAAGCTCGGCGGCTTCTTTTCGGTTTCGGGCGAATTCATCCCGCATCACCCCTTCCTGCCCTCCAATTTTTTCCTTCAGTGATTGAAGCTCGGCCGCGGTCACCGCATCTCCAGACTCTCCTACTTTTCCCCGCATTCCAAAGACTAGGCCACACGCGGCAAGGGAAGCAAGAGCGGAGAGAATGACGAGAGCTGTGGTGAGCATGAGAACGAATCTAATTCACGCAACGATTCGGAGGAATGAAATGTTGTTCACACTCCACCTCAAAGGCATCTGGAATAAGGGCATCTGGAAATGCATCCTGAAAAGGCCATCACTCCAGGATTGGCCTTTTTCTGCCGAGGTGTGTTTCGGATTACGCTGTGACGGCGGCGAGCACTTCGGCCATCTTGGAGCCGATGTCGGCGGGGCTGTCCACCACGTGGATGCCGCAATCGCGCATCACGCGCTTCTTCGCTTCGGCCGACTCGTCTTCGCCGGAAACGATCGCGCCCGCGTGGCCCATGGTGCGGCCCTTGGGTGCCGTGACGCCTGCGATGAAGCCGACGACAGGCTTGGTGCCGTTCGCCTGAATCCAACGCGCCGCTTGCACCTCGAGGTCACCGCCGATCTCGCCGATCATCACGATGCCCTTCGTTTCGTCGTCCGCCATGAGGAGCTTGACCGCTTCGAGGGTGGTGGTGCCAATGATGGGGTCACCGCCGATGCCGATGGCCGTGGTTTGGCCGAGGCCAGCCTTGGTGCATTGGTCCACGGCCTCGTACGTGAGGGTGCCCGACTTGGACACGATACCAACAACGCCGGGCTCGAAGATGAAGCCTGGCATGATCCCCACTTTTGCTTGGCCCGCCGTAATGATGCCCGGGCAGTTGGGACCAATCAAGGTGCAGTCGCGCTGGTCGATGTAGGCCTTCACCTTGACCATGTCTGCGACGGGAATGCCCTCGGTGATGGCGACGATGACCTTGATGCCGGCGTCCGCCGCTTCCATCAAGGCGTCGGCTGCAAACGCAGGCGGCACAAACACAATGCTCACGTCCGCACCCGTCTCTGCGACCGCATCCGCGACCGTGTTGAACACGGGGCGGTCGAGGTGGGTTTGGCCTCCCTTCCCTGGCGTCACGCCGCCAACAACGTTGGTGCCGTATTCAATCATTTGGCCTGCGTGGAAGGTGCCTTCGCCTCCGGTGAAGCCTTGAACG
>JAQCBJ010000058.1 GCA_027621555.1 Bacteroidota bacterium
GTGGGGCGAACCGGTGTTTGAGACGAACGACCCGGATGTGAATTGGGACGGGACGTACCTCGACACGGGCGTGCGGTTGCCCGAGGGAGTCTACTTCTACACGGCAACGGTGTTCACGCGGCGGCTGGAGGGCATCGTGCCGGAAAAGTTCTCCGGTCAGCTCCACATGGTGGTGGGCTCCAACCCGACGACGGACTAATTTTGAGACATGTTCACCGGAATCATTGAAGCCCAAGGCGAATTGGTCGGCCTGCGTCACGAAGGAACCAACGTGCACCTCGACGTTCGGGCGCCCTTCACCTCGGAATTGCAAATCGACCAAAGCGTGGCTCACGATGGCGTGTGCCTCACGGTGGTGGGGATCGAAGGCGACGTGTACACGGTGACGGCCATCGAGGAGACCTTGGCCAAAACCCACCTCGGATCTTGCCCCGTTGGACACTCATTCAACCTCGAACGATGTGCCGTTGTTGGCGACCGGATTGACGGCCACGTCGTGCAAGGTCACGTCGACACCACGGGCACCTTGGCGGGGGTGGAAGAGCGGGACGGAAGCTGGATCCTCACGGTCGAGCACCCGGTCGGCCCCGAGTGGATCACCGTTCCAAAGGGGAGCATCGCGCTGAGCGGCATCAGCCTGACGGTGGTGGACAGCACCCCCGGTCGCTTCTCGGTGGCCATCATTCCTTACACGTGGGAACAGACCAACCTGCATCGCACGCCCGTAGGGTCACCCATGAATTTGGAGTTCGACGTGATGGGGAAGTACGTGGCACGCTTGCTGGACGCCCAGCTCAAAGCTCGGGGCGTGGGCGGAGCGTGAAGTTTTGGCCCAAGTAAACGCGGCGCACGGTCTCGTCGGCGGCCAATTCCTCGGCTGTTCCTTCCTTCAAAATTTTCCCCTCAAACAAGAGGTACGCGCGGTCCGTGATGTGCAACGTTTCCTGCACGTTGTGGTCGGTGATCAGCACGCCAATTCCCTTCAGTCGCAGCTGGTTGACGATGCGCTGGATGTCTTCCACAGCGATGGGGTCCACCCCCGCAAACGGCTCGTCGAGAAGGATGAACGCGGGGTTGGACGCCAAGGCTCGGGCGATCTCCGTGCGACGACGCTCCCCGCCTGACAACACGTCCCCAGGGCTCTTGCGCACGGCTTGAAGGTTGAATTCGTCGAGAAGTTCCTCCAACCGTTTCGCGGCTTGGACTTTCGACAGTCCCTGCATTTCGAGGATGGCGGCGACGTTGTCTTCCACGCTGAGCTTGCGGAACACGCTGGGCTCTTGGGGGAGGTATCCGATGCCTTTTTGGGCCCGAACGTACATCGGGTCCTTCGTCACCTCGTTCGGGCCGAGGTGCACCTGCCCACCGTCCGGCTTGACAAGGCCCACGACGGCATAAAAGCTCGTGGTCTTGCCTGCGCCGTTGGGACCGAGCAATCCGACCACTTCGCCGGGAGCGACGCGGAACGACACGCGGTCCACGACGGTGCGCTTGCCGTACGTTTTGACGAGGTCGGTGGCGATGAGGTCAACGGACATGCTTCAAAGGTCGTTCAAAGTTCAAATCCAAGACCCAATCGCACGCCCCACGGTTCGCGCATGCCCGGAACCGATTCGGTCACGCGTCGGTGCACGTCGATTCGGAACACGCGAAACAGGTTCTCCACCCCAAACACCGCCTCGGCGTAGGCCCCGTTCAGCCCGGTCGTCGTGGCGGGCATGGCGGTCACGGTTTCGTGTCGCGGATCCCAGCTGCTGATGACGCCCTTGATGCCCACGACCTCGCGCAGGTGCAGGTTTTTGATCACGGGGAGGCGCCCGAGCAAGAGGCCTTCGCCGTGCCATTCCACGCAGCCCCGTGCCCACCGGTCGCTCGCGAACTCCATGAACCGCAACAGGTTGAAGGCCTCGTTGATGCTGAGCGCGGTTTCGTTGGCGGGCTGCAGTTCCGTCAGCACCACAGGGGCACGTCCGGTGTACATTCCCGCTTGGCTCCACCATTCCAGGCGACCGAGCGGTCCGAGCCGTTGGGTGCCCTCGGCGTCGAAGGACCAGCGCTGGTAGTTGAATTCGCTTCCGGCGATGTGGGGGATGCCGAGGGTGACGGTGCCGGTCAGCACCGGCCATTTGGAGCCGAGGCTGACGCGTTCGAATGCGCCGGACACAAATTTCTCGTTCCGTGCGTACCGCGTTTGCAGGGTCAGCTCGGCGGTGACGAGGGGGGAGGTTCCGGTCGGATCGTTTTCACGAACGAACAGGACTTCGCCGCGGGGTGCTACGCTTCGGTGACGGATTTCCACAGACTGTCCCCAGCCAGAACCGAATTCGTGCAGCATGCTGATTTCGGTGCGCGTGATTTCGCTCAGCCTGTCCATGGAGTCCAACTGCAGGGCGCTGTTCAGTCCGTTGCCTTGGTCGAAGAACCCCATCATCCCGAGCTGGTCGATGTCTCGGGTGTGCTCGGCGAAGATTTCCGTGCGCGGCGACTTGTTCAGGATCCATTCCGCCGACGCGCCATACTTCCATCGTTGGTCGAGGGTGCCGTACGCTCCGAAGGTGCGAAGCCAAACCTTGCGCGAAAAGTCGTTGCTGGTTTGGACACCTAAACTGTACCGCTGCCCTTCGATGGCGTTGGTGCTGTAGGCACGGAAGTAGGGCCCAAACTCCAGAGGACCTTTCACGATGTACCCTGTCCCCGCCAACATCAAGAACCCTTCAAGGAACTTGTACTGCGGCATGCGTTGGATGGTGTCGACCATCCAATACGTGGTGGCCGCACGTTCGGCCAAAGGCTCTGCACGTAAGGCTTGCCATTCCTCTTCAAGCACGTCGTTGGACCCCTTAGCGAAGCTCATGTCGCGCGCGCTGCTCCACACCGAATCGGGCCACGCCTCGGCCAATTCAAAGGTGGTGTTGACCACCGTTTGGTGGCTGTAGATGCCCATGCCGCCCTCACGCAAACTCACGTCGGCAAGGTTTTCTTCGCGACCCAGGACCCATCGGCCCTCGTGCAGTTCGTATGTCTGGCTCCACGCGTAATTCCGCACGAAGTTGACGTTGGCGCCTTCGCTGATTTTGGCCTCCACATGCCGCAGGCCCAACGTCAGCGTGTCAATCCACATTTCGCCTTCAAACGTCAGTTCGCCCCGCCGGCGCGGCACAAACGCGAGGTGGA
Source organism: Bacteroidota bacterium (assembly GCA_027621555.1). GTDB lineage: Bacteria > Bacteroidota > Bacteroidia > Flavobacteriales_D > Sanyastnellaceae > UBA11663. Next base: position 3,175 of record JAQCBJ010000058.1, read on the forward strand.
AGCACGGCCGGTTCCCGTGGTCGAGCGTGTCGAGGATGTAGTAGCGGTAGTGAACGTTGCCGCGGTCGTGGAGGGGGCTCGTAAACGCGCGGTCGAGCAGCAGCATTTGGTTCTCGTACAAGTTGATGTCCAAAAACTCGCTCTGCACGCTCGACGTGTTCTCCCCGTTTTTCATCCACGTGGCGCGCGCCGCCTCAATGCGTTTTTCCCGTCGCCGACCTTCGGTGCGTAGCGTCCCAGACACCTCAGTCACGAAGAGGGGCAGGGCCACGCGGTTTTGGGTGGAGTCGAGGTGGTCCCAAACCCACGAAAACGGCCCCCACCATCGCCGCTCGGGCCAACGTTCGGGGTAGTCGTTGATGGCCACTTCCTGCACGTCGTAAAACGTGTGGTTCAGGGCGGGCAACCGCGCGGGGTCGTTTTGCGGTTTCGCCTCGGCCACGCGTTGCATGAGCGGCTTGGCGGGGTTCACCGCCTTTTTGTCGGGACGCACCACTGCCGCCTCGAGGTCCACGCTGCGCGCCTCGAGCGCCACGTTGATGACCTGCGGCACGCCGCGCTGCAACGGGATGGTTTGGCTTTGGTACCCCAGGCTGGATAGGACCATGCGCGTGACGCGCTCGTCTCCCGCCTCGAGGGCGTACATGCCATCGAGGTCGGTCATGGTGCCGAGGTTGGATCCGGCGAAGCTGACGTTGACAAAGGGCAGGGCTTCGCCGCTTTCACCGTCAAAGACGCGGCCAGAAACGGAGGTTTGGGCGGCGGCGAGAACCACACTGAACCCGAGGAGGAGGGCGAGAAAGGTCCGCATCAGAGGTCCCGTCGTTTGTCCTGACGGCGGGCAATCCAAATGCCCATCTCATATAGCACAAGCACGGGCAGGGACACCAGGATTTGGCTGGTGACGTCCGGCGGCGTGATCACGGCTGAAAGGGCCAAGATGGCCACCAAGGCATGCTTTCGGTAGGACTTCAGCATGGGGGCGGTCACCAGTCCCGCCTTGCTCAGGAAGAACACCATCACAGGCAATTGAAAGACGAGGCCCGCCGCCAGCGTGATGCTCGCCACCGTCTTGACGTAGCTCATGACCGCAATGCGTGAAGCGACGTCCCCGAGTTCGTAGTTGCCCAGAAATTGCAAACTCAGCGGTGCAATCAGGTAGTAGCCAAAGGCCACTCCCGACAAAAACAACACCGAAGAAGCCAGGCCGGCCCCTCGGGCAGCGCTGCGCTCGCCGTCCTTCATCGCCGGCTTGACAAAGGCCCACACCTGATGGATCAGCACGGGGAAGGCCACAATCAAGCCGCCCACCACGCTCACGATGATGTGTGCGGAGAAGTTGCCGAGCATGGTCGTGTTGATGAGCTCGTACGAGATGCGTTCCACGCACAACGCGTCTCCGGACCCGATGGCATGGGAAAGCCAGCACCAGGCCCGGTAGCTGATGAAGTCGGTGTTGCGGGGCCCAAACAGCACCGCGTCAAACACCCAGTCTTTCTTCACGAACAGGACGATGGCTCCCGCCAGCACGGCCACGACGGAGATGAACAACCGGCGTCGCAGCTCCTCGAGGTGGTCGAGAAAGCCCATTTGGGCTTCGTCGTGGGCCTGGTCCAAAGGCATGATGCGAAGTTACACCAACCCCTCGCGGAGGCAATCGTGGAGGTGGACCATTCCGAGGTACGCGTCGCCCTCCATCACCACCACCTGGCTGATGCCCTGCGATTGCATCCATTGTGCTGCCTGCGTGGCCAGGGTGGAGGCGTCGAGCGTCTTGGGCGTGGGCGAGGCCAAATCCCCGGCACACTGCCCCATCACATTTCCGCCCGCCAAGGCGCGGCGCAGGTCGCCGTCCGTCACGATTCCGGCCACTTCCGTTTCCGACCCCGTGGCCCACACGACGGTCGCTCCGTACCGTCCCTGCGACATCACCTGCAGCACGGTCGGCACGTCGTCCGTCCACGCCACCGCAGGGCGTCGGTCGGGATCCACCAATTCTTTGAGGGTCCACGTGAGCTTTTTGCCAAGGGCTCCGGCAGGGTGATTCTTCGCAAAATCGGCGGGCTGGAATCCCGAGCGTTCCATCAAGGCCATGGCCAACGCATCTCCGAGGGCCAATTGAAGGGACGTGCTTGTGGTCGGTGCCAAGTCAAAGCGGCAGGCTTCTTCGGCGACGCTCACGTCGAGCACCACGTTGGCCTGTTTGCCCAACGCGGAGTCTGCCTTGGCGGTCATGGCCACGAGTTGGCAGCCTCGGCTTCGGAGGGTCGGAAGCAATCCGACCACCTCGTCGCTGCTTCCGCTCTTGGACAAGCAGACCACCACGTCGCCCGCTTCGACTGCGCCCACGTCGCCGTGAAGCGCTTCTCCCGCGTGGAGGAACATGGCACGTGTGCCGGTCGAATTCAACGTGGCGGCAATCTTGGCGGCGACGTGTGCGCTTTTGCCCACGCCCGTCACCACCACCTTGCCTGCCGCGGAAGCCAAGATTTCGCAGGCTCGTTCGAAGGTCGGCCCAAGCTGGGAGGCCGTGGCTTCCAAGGCTTGAGCGGCCAATCGAAGAGCGCGTTGTCCGACGCGAACGTCATCGAAGGCCCCGGAGGGTTCAGGTGTGGAAAAAGAGGGTTTGCTCACGTGGCCGTTTTACGTATATTTATATGAGCAAAGCTAATGCCTACCAATGAGCCTGGTTGAGTTGGCGCCACAAGAGGCGCTAAAAGAATTTTTTGGATTCGACGAATTCAAGGGTGAGCAAGAAAAAGCCATCCGAAGCGTCCTGGACGGTCGTGACACGTTTGTGATCATGCCGACCGGTGGCGGCAAGTCGATGTGCTATCAACTCCCGGCGCTGATGTTGGACGGTGTGGCCCTGGTCATCAGCCCGCTCATCGCCCTGATGAAGAACCAGGTGGACGCCATTCGTGGCCACCACGAGGACAAGCGAGTCGCCCATTTCTTGAATTCCTCCTTGGCGAAATCCGAGGCAGAGCGCGTGAAGCAAGAGGTGGCCGAAGGTTGGACCAAGTTGCTTTACGTTGCTCCAGAAAGCCTGACCAAAGCCGAGAACATCGAATTCTTGAAGTCGGTGCGCATCAGCTTTGTGGCGGTGGACGAAGCACACTGCATCTCCGAGTGGGGTCACGACTTCCGCCCGGAATACCGTCGGATCAAGCCCATCATCAAGGGGATTGCCGACGTGCCCATCATGGCGTTGACCGCCACGGCCACCCCTAAGGTTCAGCAGGACATCCAGAAAAACCTGGACATGGTGGATGCGGTGGTGCTCAAGTCTTCGTTCAACCGGGACAACCTGTTCTACGAGATTCGGCCCAAGAAAGAAGCGCTGAAGCAAATCGTCCGCCACTGCCTGCAGAACGTTGGCAAAAGCGGCATCGTGTACTGTCTCAGTCGCAAAAAGGTGGAGCAGATCGCGGACACATTGCGCGTCAACGGAGTGAAGGCCCTGGCCTACCACGCCGGCATGGACAGCCACCAGCGCAGCAGCATCCAGGACCAGTTCCTGATGCAAGACGTGGACGTCATTGTGGCGACCATTGCGTTTGGGATGGGGATCGACAAGCCAGACGTTCGATTTGTCATTCACTACGACATGCCTAAGTCCTTGGAGAGCTACTACCAAGAGACGGGCCGCGCGGGTCGCGACGGCGGCGAAGGACGCTGCATTGCGTTCTACAGCCACAAAGACATCGACAAGCTTGAGAAGTTCCTGCAAGGCAAGCCCATCGCGGAACAAGAAGTGGGCATGCAGCTCCTCCAGGAAGTGATGGCGTACGCGGAAACGGCCACTAGCCGCCGCAAGTTCTTGCTGCACTACTTCGGAGAGGAGTTTGACGAAGTCAACGGTCCGGGTGCCATGAACTGCGACAACAGCCTCAACCCGCCCACCTTGGTCGACCGCCAGGAGGAGGTTCACTTGCTGCTCAGTGCCGTATTGGAGCACAATCACAAGCACCGCATGGGATTCTTCACCTCGCTTTTGACGGCGACGGAGAACCGTCAGATGGCCGACTACGGCGTGATCGGGAGCGCTTTTTGGGGTCGCGGAAATGAGCATGATCTCGAGTTTTGGCAAGGCATTGTCCGTCAGACCGTCGTCCTCAACTACCTCGAAAAAGAAGTGGAGAAGTACGGCGTGCTTCACCTGACGGAAAAGGGCAAATCCTTTGTGGCGTCTCCAGGAGCGATCATGCTGGCCAACCAACGGGACTTCACAGACGTCGACTCCGGCGACTCGCTCTCCCAAACCCACGGTGCAAGTGGCGGCGCCCTCGACCCCAAGCTTCGAGGCATGCTCACGGAGCTCCGAAAGAAAGTCAGTGCGGAAAAGGGGTTGCCCCCCTACGTCATCTTCCAGGACATCAGTTTGGATGAAATGGCGACCCACTATCCCATCAACCCCGACGAATTGCTTCGCATCACGGGCGTCGGCTCAGGCAAAGCCGCCAAGTTTGGCGAGCCATTTACGAAGCTGATTGCGCAATACGTGGACGAAGAAGGCATTGAGCGCGACGACTCGCTTCTGGTTCGCAGCAGCGGGTCCAAGTCGAGCAACAAAGTGACCATCATCCAGCTTCTCGACCGGAAGATGGGCCTCGACGACATTGCAGCGGGCATTCACGGTCAACGTGCCCAGGTATTGGAGGAAATCGAGGCGATTGTCAGTGCCGGCACCAAAGTCAGCTTGGATCACATTTTGGAGGAAAGCCTCGACGACGAATGCTTGGAAGAATTGTTCGAATTCTTCAGCGAGTCGGAAGACGAGAGCCTTGTCGCCGCACGTGAAGAGTTTGAAGACGCCTATTCCGAGGAAGAGCTTCGCCTCGCGCGCATCAAGTTCCTCTGCGAGGTCGCGCATTGATCGCGCAAGGTCCTCATCGGTCGACGGTGGCCGCAGCGTAGGCCATCAATCCCGCCCCGACTTTCAGCGACAATTCATCCACATCAAATTGCGGTGTGTGCAATCCGTGCGTGCCGTGTGGGTTGTTCTTGTCCGGTGAGGCGGTGCCCAAACGATAGAAACAACCTGGGATTTCGTTGGCGAAGTAACTGAAATCCTCCCCGGTCATGCGGATGCCTAGGTCGTGCACGGCGTCTTCCCCGAGGTACTGGATCGCTGCTTGCTTGAAAGCATGCGCGAGCGCGTCGTCGTTGTGCACGTGGGGGTATCCGAGGCGAATCTCGAAATCCACCGTGCAGCCGTAGGCCTTCGCAGTGCTGTGAACGACGTCCGTGAGCAGGGCATGGGCCTCCGTGCGCCACGCCTCGTCGAGAGAGCGGAACGTGCCTTGCACCGCGACGTTGTCAGGGAGGACGTTGGTGGCCCCGAGGGCTTCGACGCGCCCAAACGACAG